>NZ_JBSGBY010000263.1:0-11129 GCF_053601505.1 Nocardia sp. NPDC004722 | reverse complement strand
CCGTCTTGGCTGCCGCCTCGGCGTCGACGCCCTCGCACTTCACACTCGCCGGATCCACCGCTGCTACCGACCGTTAGTAGGTGGAGACCTGCTTCCCCACGGTCTCCCCGCCGATCCGATCCGGCCCGCCCGCTCCGCACCCGGCGACTCCGGCCGTCACCGCCAGCGCCGCCGCCACCCGCAGACCCGACCCGGCGACACCCCGGCGCGCAACCTTCTTCACGTGTTCCCTCGCTGAGAAAAACAGACAAAACGCCCGCAGGCTACCTCGTCGCCCGGCCTGTCGCGGAGATGTCCAGGCGCACCGACCTATTCGATGACCGATCCGTGGACGATGGCGGTGCCGCTGTAGCGCCGGCTCGATTACGGAGACGCGGACAGCGCGCGGATGGCCGCGGTGATCGCGGCGGTGGGCGGTCCGGGGAGACGGGCCAGGAGGATGCGGCGGATTTCGGGGGGTGCGCCCTGCACGCGCAGGGTGATCATGCCCGGCGGGAAGACGGGGGAGAGACTTTCCGGGACCGTGGTGACGCCGAAACCCGCTGCGACCAATTGCAGTTTCGTCAGCCAGTCACGGGCGCTGTGGAGAACGTGTGGTCGGCCCGGTAGGCCGGGCCAGACGCCGAGCAGCGGTTCGGCGGTGGAAGAGGGGGTGGCGATCCAGGGGGCGTCGACCAACTCGTCGACGTGCACCGAGGTGCGGCCCGCGAAAGTGCCGGTGGCGGAGGCGGCTACGACGAGTTCGGTGTCCTGGACCGTGGTGAGGTGCAGGCGTGGGGATTCGCCGTCCGGTGGGCGGTGCGGCGGGCGTGAGGAGAGGACTGCGAGGTCGATCGAGCCGGTGCGCAAGGCGCGGGTGAGGCTGGGAGTGCTGCCCTCCCGGGTGGTGACCCGGATCTGCGGCGCGGTGGCGGCCAGGCGGGTCAGCGCGGAGGGCAGGATGACCGGTCCGGCGCTGAAGAACAATCCGAGGCGAACCAGTTCGGTGCGGGGCGGCGCGCCGGTCAGGTCGCGTTCCGCGGCGTCGACCGACTCCAGAATCGTTCGGGCGTAACGCAAGAGCATCAACCCCTGGCGCGTCAGCCGGACGCCGTCGGGGCGTCGTTCGAACAGGGTGGCCCCCGCGCCGCGCTCGAGGGCGAGCGCCTGACGCGAGATCGCCGACTGCGTATAGCCCAGCCGCGCGGCGGCCGCGGTGAAGCTGCCCGACTCGGCGATCTGGCACAGCACTCGCAGGTTCGCGCTCGACACGTCCATGCTGACTACGCATACCAGAGATGCCGGATCTTCGCTTCCCGCATGCCACCGGCGTGCCTAGCGTGGAAGACGAGACGACGGAAGGGCTTCCATGCGAGCAGCGACATTGACCGAGTTCGGCAAACCGCTCACGGTGCACGACGTGCCAGACCCCGAGATCGGCGGCGGTGAGGTGCTGGTCGAGGTGCTGGCCACCTGTGTACTCCCGTACGCGGCCGAGGTTTTCAGCGGCGAACGCCGCTACCCCCTCGAACCGCCGGTGGTGCCCGGCATCGGGGGCATCGGCCGCATCGCTCGCCTCGGTCCGGACGCGACCAAGCTGCGCGTCGGGGACCTGGTGTGGTGCGATCCCACGGTCCGAGCCCGCGACGACGCCCTGACCCCGGATATCACATTGCAGGGGTGGAGCTCTCGCGGCGAAGGAGGCGCCCGACTGGCCCGCCACCTGCACGACGGCTCCTTCGCCGAACTCATGCGCGTCCCTACCGAAAACGTCTTCCGAATGCCAGAGTCCGCCGACCCCGCACTGTGGGCGAGCCTGACCGTGTACGGCGTTCCCTACGGTGGTTTGCTCGCGGGCGGTCTCGAGGCCGGAGAGTCGGTCTTGATCAGCGGTGCGACCGGCAACTTCGGCAGCGCCGCGGTGTCCGTCGCCCTCGCCATGGGTGCCGGACGCGTGGTGACCCCCGGCCGCAATCGCGCCGTCCTCGACCTCCTCGCCGACACCTTCGGCGCGCGAGTGATCCCGGTCGAACTCACCGCAGACGAAGACGCCGACCGCACCGCCATGACCACGGCCGCCGACGCCCCGATCGACCTCGTCCTCGATCTCCTACCACCCCAAGCCCCCACGACAGCCGTCCGCGCCGCAGCCATGACCGTCCGCGAATACGGCCGAGTAATCCTGATGGGCGGCGTAGGCATGCTCGGCGGCCCAGACCTGGCCCTGCCCTACCCCTGGCTCATGCGCAACTCCATCACCCTCCGCGGCCAATGGATGTTCCCCCGCCCCGCCAACATCGGCCTACTCCGCCTAGCCGCCTCAGCCACCCTCGACCTCACCCCCGACCACATCACCCGCTTCCCCCTCGACCAGATCAACGACGCGATAGCCCACGCCGCAGCACACAGCCAACCCTTCGACCGCACCATCCTTACTCCGAGGGATTGAAATCCCTTCCCGCGCAACCGGTCTACCGAGCCGCTCGCAAAGTGAAGTCGAGGCCGGTGCTGGTGCGGAGGGTCAGCTCGGAAGAGGTGGCGGTGGCCTGGATATTGCGCAGGCGACCTTCGCCGATGAGCTGTTCGACGACCGCGCGCAGTCGAGGCGAGCGGTAGTCGAGAGCATTGGATTCAGCGGCGGTGATGGTGGCGATGCCGTGATACTTGCGGGGAACGTCCGATAGCCCGTCGGCCTGCCAGCCCAGGCGAGTGTCGCCCGCGAGCAGGGCGTTGAGGGTTGTGCACGCACCGTCGGAAGCGCACAGGCGCAGATCGAGACGGTCACCGGCGTAGTCGAAGTCGCGGGTGCTCAGGGTCCAGCCGTCGGGATCGCGGTAGGAGAAGTGCACGCCCGACGGCGGTACCAAGGTGAGCGCGGTGGTGTCGGCGGGCCGGTTGTCCAGCGTTTCGGCGGTCAGGGGTTGGTCGGTGGGGGTGAACTCCCAATCGGCGTTCGGGTCGATGGGCTTGTGCCAGAACCCGGTTCGCTCATCGTCGCGGCCCTCCACCCGCAGCTCGCGCTGGAAGGAGCGGCCGCCGGTCTGATGGATGCTGACGGTGGAGGTGATCTCGCCGGGGATCTTGGGCTGGTGGATCCAATCCGGCGGCGGGAGTTGGATATTGGCGTACTCGTTGAACGGCGGGCGCAGTTGGGGGAAGCGGGAGAATTCGTGCTCGAAGTTGTTGGGCGCGGAATCGTAGGCCGACTGGTCCTCGTAGGAGTACGAGAAGAACAGGGTGTCCGCCCCGGAGATGTCGAAATCCCAGAGGCGCGTGTACATGTCGCCGTATTCGTTGATGACGAAGGTGGTCGATCCGGCGGTGCTGAGATCGACGGCGCGGAAGCGGCCGTTGACCGGGCCCGGAAGCTCATAGCTGTAGTCGTCGGCGCGTTCGGGTTCATCGGGCCGGAGCGGATCGCTGCCCGGCAGCCACGGATCCAGGATGGCGATCCGATTGCCTTGCGGGGAAAGGACATACGCGGTGGTGACGCCCGCACCGCCGACCGGGACGTCATGGCCCGCGGCGTCGGTCCAGAACCCCTCCATCCGGAACGGGAGCACCTCGACATACCGCGGGTCCAGCCAGGACAGACTCCAGGCGCGGGATGCGGGACGGACCCGCTGCCCGGACGGGTCGAGCCAGATCGGCGCGCCGAATCGCTTGGTCCACCACCAGATCTCGGGCGTCTGGTCGGCGGATTCGAGCGTGTAGAGGTAGCCCTCGGGGCCGGTGGCGGCCAATCGCCCGCCGTCGACGGAGATGCTGGTGATCTGCCCGCGCAGACAGTTGGGCAGCGGCGGTATGCGCCAGCCGGATTCGCCGTCGACGGCCTTGATATAGAGGTTGTTGTCGAGCAGGGCGTACTGCCACACCTCGTTGAACCCGGTCTGGTCGGTGCGCAGATACACCCGTCGCGGAAGCCGGGCCGCCACGTCGGCGGGCGCGAACGGCATGGTGAACAGCCCGATCCCGACATTGGGGTAGTGCAGCGGCACCGGCCACGCCCCGGCGCGTCCGGGCAGCGACAGCGCGGCACAGCTGATCGGGGCGGGCAGGATCCCGATCGGCAGCCATTCGTCGGCGGTGGCGGGGGCGGCGACCATGATCGGCACGGCCAGGCAGCACGCGGCGAGCGCGCCGGACAAGCTCTTTCGCATCGAAGAAACCCTTCGTGTCAGGCGCGGGGCATCAGCAGGTTCACACCTTCGTCGGTGCGCAGACGTAATCCGGTGGTCGAGGCGAAGATGACGGCATTGCGGAATCGCCCGGTCCCGGTGAACTGCTCGACGATCGAGCGCAGCTGCGGGGAGCGGCCGTCGAGGGCATCCCATTCCTGTTGCGGGACAACCACGAAGCCGTGGTACTCACGCGGCGTCTCGGTCAAGCCTTCGGGCTGCCAGCCCAGCTGCGGTGTGCTCGCGAGGTAGGTGTCCAGGTCGGCGCATCCGCCCGCCGCCGCGCACACGCGCACGGGCATCCGGCCGGTGGCGTAGTCGAAATCCCGGATGCTCGCGGTCCATCCGGCCGGGTCGCGGTAGAAGTAGTGCACGCCGCTCGGCCCGACCATGGTCGACTCCGATATATCGGTGGCGCGATTGTCCAGCGGCTCGCCCATCAGGGGCTGGTCGGTCGGGGTGAACTCCCAGTCGGCGTTCGGGTCGATGGGCTTGTGCCAGAACCCGGTTCGCGCATCGTCACGGCCCTCCACTCGGAGTTCGCGTTGGAACGAATGACCGCCGGTCTGGTGGATGCTGACGGTGGAGGTGATCTCGCCGGGGATCTTGGGTTGCTGGATCCAGTCCGGCGGTGGGAGCTGAATATTGGCGTACTGGGCGAAGAACGGCCGCAGGAACGCGAACCGCGCGAACTCGCCCGTGAAATTGTTCGGCGCGGAGTCGCGCGCGGTCTGGTCCTGATAGGAGTAGCTGAAGAACACGGTGTCGGCCCCGGAGATGTCGAAATCCCACAGCCGCGTGTACATGTCGCCGTACTCGTTGATCACGAAGGTGGTCGAGCCGGCCGAGCTGAGGTTGATCGCACGGAAGCGGCCGTCGCGGGGACCGGCCATCTCGAAGCTGTAGTCGTCGGCCAGCGCGGGCAGTTCCGGGTGCAGTGGATCGCTGCCCGGCAGCCACGGATCCAGGATGGTGATCCGATTGCCCTCCGGGGACAGCACGAACACGGTGTCGACCCCGGCGCCACCGACCGGCTGCTCGTGCCCGGCGGTATCGGTCCAGAAACCGTCCTGCCGGAACGGCAGTAACTCCACATACCGCGGATCCAGCCACGACAGACTCCAGGCCCGCGCCCCGGGACGAATCCGCTGTCCGGAGGGATCCAGCCAGGTCGGCGCACCGAAACGTGCTGTCCACCACCACAACTCCGGCGTCTGGTCGGCCGACTCCAGCGTGTAGATCTTGCCCTCCGGGCCGGTCGCCACCAGGCGGGCACCATCGACCGAGATCCCGGTGATCTGCCCGCGTAGGCAGTTCGGCACCGGCGGAATCCGCCACCCGGACTCACCCTCGACGGCCTTGATGTACAGATTGTTGTCCAGCAGCGCGTACTGCCACACCTCGTTGAACCCGCCCTCGCCGGTGCGGAGTTCGATCCGTCGCGGCAGCCGCGCGGCTACGTCGGCGGGCGCGAACGGCATGGTGAACAACCCGATCCCGACATTCGGAAAATGCATGGGCACCGGCCACGCGCCCGCACGCCCCGGCAGCGCCAGCGCCGCGCAACTGATCGGAGCGGGCAGGATCCCGATCGGCAGCCACTCGTCCGCCCTCGCCGGACCCGAAGCCGAAACAACAGCCGCCGCAACAGCTACCGAGGCTGCCGCGGACCACCACCTGCGCATCGGCGATGTGATCCTTCCAGTACTGGTACAGGGCGATTCGCAGGGGAGAAATTACCGTGATCAGCCCCCTGGACCGGTAGACACGCTCGGGGCGGGGTTGACCTTGACGCTGCGTCAGGGTTGGAGGGTTGGCGCATGACGAACAACAGCATCTCCTTCACCCAGGTTGTCCCGCCCGTCGGCGGATTTCGAGAGATCGACGGCAGGCGGATCTTCGCGCACCGGGTGGGCAGCGGTGGCCCGGCCGTCGTGTTCCTGTCCGGGGCGAGTGCGGTCGGGCTGGATTATCTCGGTGTGCAGCAAGGGGTTTCGGAGTTCAGTACGGCCGTGGTGTATGACCGGTGCGGGACCGGGTTCAGTGATCATGTGGCGCTGCCGCGTACTGCGCGTGAGGTCGCCATGGAGCTGTGGGAGCTCTTGCGGGCGGAGGGTATTGCCGGGCCGTACGTGCTCGCCGCGCACTCGCTCGGCGGGTTGTATGCGCACCGGTTTGCGCAGCTGTTTCCGGCGGAGGTGGCGGGTCTGGTGTGGCTGGACGCGCTGCATCGCGAGTGGGATGCGTTCATGCCCGCGGCGGTCGGGCTGGCCGCGACCGAGCGGATGGCGGCGGATCCGGGGCAGGTCGAGCAGATGCGGCCGATTCTGCGGGAGTGGGCGGAGGAGTCGCTGGCCGACTATCCGGAGGAGCTGCGGGAGATGCTGTTCGACGCCAAGATGAGTGAGGAGTGGATCCGGTCCGGGATCGCCGAGCAGGGCACGCTGGTCGAGCTGGCGGATGAATTGCGTTCCGGCCCAGCGATTCCGGATGTTCCGGTGATCGCGCTGACCGTGCTGGGTGGTGACCCCGAGCGGACGCCGGCATTGCGGGCCGTTCACGAGGCCAAGACGAGAATGGATGCCGCCCTGGCGAACTCGGTCGCGCTGGGGGAGCAGCGCATTCTCACCGATACCTTCCACCACCGGCTCTGCGTCGATCGCCCGGACGCGGTGGTGGCGGCCGTCCGGGACGTCGTCGCCCGGGCGACCCGCCCCTAGACTCTGACCAAACCGACCAGTAGGGGCGACCGGTGCTCACGATCAGCCAGCTCGCGGCGGCCGCCGGTGTGACCGTGCGCGCCGTCCGCCACTACCACCACGTCGGCCTGCTGCCCGAACCCGACCGCGACGCCTCCGGCTACCGCCGCTACAGCGCGCAGGCGGTGGTGGACCTCATCCGCATCCGGACCCTCGCCGACGCGGGGGTGCCGCTGTCCCGCGTGGACGCGCTGCTGCACGCCCAACCGGCCGAATTCGCCTCCGCTATCACCGATATCGACCGCGACCTGCGGCACAAGATCGACGAACTCACCGAATACCGTCGCCGCATAGGCGAACTGGCGAGCGGCGAACGATTGATCCTGCCCGCCGAGATCGTCGCCCTCCTGGACCGCATGCGCGACCTCGGTATCAGCGAACAACGGGTGCTGCTCGAACGGGACTCCTGGATCCTGTTGCAGGCCACCGACCCCCGCGCCGTCCCGGACCGGATCCGGGAGAAGACCGCGAACCTCGACGATCCCGAGACGCTGCGCCTCTACCTGGCCTGCGACGAATCCTTCGACTGGGACCCCCACGACCTGAGGCTCGACCGCCTCATCGACGACCTCGACGCCTTCGAGATCGCCCACCGACCCGACGGCGGCCCCGGAACCCCACTGATCAGCACCCGCATCGCCGAGGCGTCACCCGCCTGGCAGCGCGTCGTCGAGGCCCTCGCCCACCGCGCCGAACGCCGCCGCAGCGCTGCGATCATCGGGCGTTCACCGGGCGGGAGGTCGTCGGGGACCTCGGGCGCGTAGCGCGCGTGGACGGCGTTCAGGCGACCCGCACCGCCGTGCCCGGCAGGGCTATGCGGACCTCGAGGTCGGGGGCGAGGCGGGCGACGGCGTCGGCGTAGTGGCGGGGGTCGTGGTCGCTCGCGGTGACCATCCGGTCGCCGAGGCGGCCGCTGTGGAAGGCGTAGTGGTGCGGGATGGCCAGTGTCGGGCGCAGGACCGCGGTGAGGGCGGCGGCTTGTTCGGCGTCCATGACGACCTGGCGCATGTTCATCTGCCGCACGCACAGGCCGTTGGTCGGCAGGATCGAGAGATCGAACTTGCCGAAATGTGAAGGGAGCGTGTCGAGTTCGGGCACGCGCAGGGAGTCGCCGCCGAAGAAGACGGTGCGCCCACCGGATTGGAGCACGAAGGTGACCTCGTGGACGCCGTGTTCCCCGGGTGTGGCGGTCACGGTGAGGTCGCCGACGGTCGTCGATTCCCAGGCCTCGATGGTGCGCAGATCGCGAAAACCCTTGCGGGCCGCGATCGCCGTGACGGTGGCGGGCCCGATCAGCGGAGTGCCGAGGTCGAAGCCGCCCGCGAGCAAGGCGTCGAGGTCGCAATGGTCGTAGTGCTCGTGGCTGATCACTACGGCGTCGACGCGGCCCAGGCCGGCGACGGTCGCCGCGACCGGTTCGCCGTGGTGGTAGGTCGCGGTCTCGGTGAACCACGGATCGGTCAGCACCCGCAGGCCGCCGATCTCGATCAACTGGCAGGCGTGCCCGATACGGGTCACGGTCAAAGAGGTGGTCATGATCGGGTGTCCTCTACTTCGGCAGGTCGAGGTCGAGGATCGCGCCGAGCAGTTCCTCGGGCGTCTCGAGCTGGGGCAGGTGGCCGGTGCGGGGCAGCAGCGTGAACGCCGATCCGGGGATGGCGGCGCCGTACGCCTTGCCGTAGTCGGGATCGACCATGCGGTCGCTGTCACCCCAGACCACGTGGACCGGCAGCTGGATGTCCGCTAGCCGCGCGGCCAGGGTCGGATCGCTCATGGTCGGGCCGGTGTAGGCGATCATCGCCAGCACATCCGGGCTCGGCCCGGCGTCGCCCTCGGGCCCGGTCGGGGCCTTGCTCGGGTCGTGCCAGGACATCGCGCGGATCTGTTCGATCGACTTGCCGCGCACATCGCCCATCGGGTGGCCCTCGACCTCGATGCCGACCCCGTCGACGATGATCGCGCCGCTGACCCGCGGGCTGTCCAGCAGGGCGATCTCGGCGGCCACCCAGCCGCCGAAGGAATTCCCGATCACGGTCACATCGCTGAGCTCGAGCTGGTCGAGCAGGGCGACATAGGCCCGGGCGAGCGCGATGACATCGCTCAGCCCGGCCGCCTTCGGGGTACCCGCGAACCCGGGATGGGTGGGCACCAGCACCCGCGCATGCGTGCGCTCGGCGAGCAGGTCCGCGAACGGGGTCATGGTCTGCGGTCCGCCGCCGCCGTGCAGCAGCAGGAAGGGGCGGGTGCGGTCCAGATCGGCGACGGTGATCTCGACGGAATCGGCTGAAAGGGAATGGGTTTCGATGCGAGTGGGGCGCAGGCTACCGGCCGGGACGGTGGTGCTCATGGGCTTGTCCTTCGAGCGAATCATCTATATAAGGAAGCTGATATCAACAACTTTATATCAGCTTCCTTAGGTAAGCAACCTTTGTTCGGAAGGCTACGATGATCGCCATGAGCTACCGTCCGGCCGAGGTGGGCCTGGCCGTCAAACGGCTGCAATACCGCCACCACCGCGCACTCAATCGAGCCCTGGCCCCGCTGGGTCTGTCCCTGGTTCAGTGGGACACCCTGCGCCACCTGCATGCCAATCCGGAGGCCTCGCTGCACGACCTGGCCGTCCTGACCTTCCAGACCGACCAATCCTTCGGCTCCCTGGCCACCCGCATGGCCGACCGCGGCCTCATCGAACGCGTCCCCGGCCCCGGCCGTGCGGTCCGCCACCAGCTCACCGCGCAGGGCGAACAGCTGCGCGCCGCCGGTCAGGCGATCATGGACACCATTGCCGGGCAGTCCTTCCAGGGCCTCTCTCAGGTTGAACTGGACACGCTCGGGGCACTGCTGGAAAAGGCCCTCGCCGTCGAAACCGCCTAGCGGCGAGGCGACCGCGGTCGCGAATCGAGAACGCGCGCAGGCGAAGATCGCCAGCCGATAGCTCGGATGTGAAACATGTTGGCTCACTGTCCGATTCGGGGGCAGTGGCGGAGGTGGGGGACCGGGCGTTCGCCTCGGTCGAGGGTTGTGCGCGAGGCGGGACTTGAACCCGCACGTCCGAGGACACCAGAACCTAAATCTGGCGCGTATGCCAATTTCGCCACTCGCGCTAACGGTACGACCGTCCAAACTTTACCGGGTCTAACGGGGAACGCGAAGCACCCGGGGGGTGTGGCGTACTGGTCAGTAACCCTAGCTGGGATTATAACGATTTGATAAACGGCAATGTGAGGGGGCCTCATATTTCCTTCACGGGTGTAACTGGGCTCACCAGGGGGTTCAAACATGAGGGAGGGTCATGTTTCGGGGCATTCTGGTACGGACGTACGGAAATACCTATCGGTAGGGATGGTGGCGGTAACCAAACATGAGGAGATCCTCATGATTTTGTGGAATCCTCGGCGTCTACCAGGGCCTGCGGGCCGAGGGGATACCTGCGCACCGTGAGCGCGGCCCAGTCCTGTGGAGGCGGGCCGCCAGGAGAAGGAAGTCGAACGTCTTGACGATCAACGAGAGCACCGGGACCGGATCGAAGGCCAGGGCGGCGGGGAAGTCACGGGAGAGTGGGGTCAGGTCGTCGCTGCTGGACCGGTTGCTGGGCGGCGCGCCGTACGCCCTCGCATTCGGTGGGCAGGGCGCGCAGTGGCTGCGTGAACTCGAGGAGATCGGGCGCGATTCCGCCCTCGAGCCCGAGCTGACCGCACTGGTGAACGAGGCCGCCAAGGCGCTGGAACCTGTTGCGTCCCAGCTGCTCGTGGTCCGTCCGGTCGGTTTCGACCCGATCGCCTGGATGCTGGAAGAAGAAATCGCCGACCCGGACCAGGGGGAGGTGTCGGGAGCGCCGTCAGCGCAGGTGTTGCGCTCCGCCGCCGTCTCCATGCCCGGTGTGTTCCTGACCCAGATCGCCGCGCTGCGCGCGCTGCGCCTGCAGGGCCTCGACATCGTCGCGCACGCCCCCACCGCAGTCATCGGCCACTCGCAGGGCCGCATCGCCGCCACCGCCGCCGAGGCGCACGGCCGTCGCGATGCCGAACTGCTGGCGGTGGCCCAGTTGATCGGCGCCGCAGCCGGTCTCGTCGTCGTCGCCCGCCGTCGCCTGCCCGTCGGTGAGAAGTCGCCCATGGCTCGAACATGCCGTCCAATTGGCCGCTGAGTTCGGCATTGTCGACGTGATTGCCGAGTTCGGTGTCGGTCAGGCCCGGCTCGATATTGGTGACCC
>NZ_JBSGBY010000262.1:0-11134 GCF_053601505.1 Nocardia sp. NPDC004722 | reverse complement strand
AGCATGTACGACGAGGGCACGGCGCTGACGGCGGATCACGTCACCGCCACCACCGAGGAGGCAGCGGTGGCGAGCATCGCCGAGGTCGCCTGGCGCTATCTGGCGTCGGCGACCGGGAGGACGGCGCAGGAGGCCGTGCGCACGTACGTCGTGCACGCGGGCGCTGCCGCCGTCGACCGGTTCGTCGGCCTGGCCCGCTCCGATCGGCGTGCAGCCGTGCGGTACGAGGCGATCGGCGCGCTGGCGAAACTCGCGGCCGCCGAGTCGATCTCCGCGCTCGCCGACCTGCTGGCCGAGCCGCCGGGCGTGAACTGGTCCGTCCACCTCGCCCTGCTGTGGGCGCTCGCGGACCTCGCGCCCGGCGTGACCGTCCCGCCCCCTCTGGCCGACGTCGATCACCTCGAGTTGCAGAGCGCCCTCGCCGCGCTCACGGCCCGCCAATCCTGATCAAGCCCGCGCCCCGGTACCGGGTCGGCGGTATTGTCGGACCGTTGTGCCGTCGAGAGGGAGTGGTGGCCATGGCAGTTCGTCACAGGTTCGCGGGGGCGGTGCGGCAGGCCGCGCTGGCCGCGGGCGCGGTGAGCGCGTGCGCCGCCCTGACCGCGACCGCCGCTCCGGCCGTGGCGGACGCGCACGACCTGGGTCGGCTTGGTGGCGTCGAATTGCTGAACGGCGCATGGTCTTTCGACAAGGCGGCGGTGTCGCTGGGGATCACCTACACGACTGCCGATCAGCGGGACAACCAGGCGAATGCCAGCGCCGCGCTGTACCTCCCGCCGGGTCTGCCGCCGCAGGGCGGCTGGCCGCTGGTGGTGTGGGCGCACGGCACCATCGGGATCGGCAATGACTGCGCGCCGTCGCACCGGCCTCAATCCGATCGTAATCGCAGTTATTTCAACGAGATCCTGTCGCGCGGGTACGCGGTGCTCGCCCCCGATTACCAGGGCCTCGGCACCGGCGGCAAGTTCAGCTACTACAACACCGCCGTCGAGAGCCGTTCCCTGCTGGACGCGGTGACCGCCGTGCGAAGCCTGCCGGTGCCACTGACCCGGCACTGGGTGCTCATCGGGCAGTCCGAGGGCGCGCACGCGGTCATGAGCGCCGCCGCGCTCTACGCCCGAAACCCCAGGTACGCACAGGGTCTCACCGGTGTCATCGCCACCGGGTTGCGCACCAACCCCGCCAAGAGTCTGCGGGAGATGTTCCGCGCCGACTCCACCGGCTCCGACAACCAGGTCGGCTACGCCGGGTACTACCTGGCCGCCCTGGAGGAGCTGAACCCGGGCACCGTCACCCCGTACCTGTCCGAGTTCGGTCGGGAGTATGTGGAAAAGGCTGCCACGGAATGCCTTTCGGACCTGGTGGCCGACGCGCAGAGTCGCCGCCCCGCCGCCCTCGTCGCCGACCCGAACAATCCCACCCCCACCTTCGAAGCCGACATCCGGTCCCTGGTCGGCTACCAGGAGGACGTCGTCCCCGCCGATCTCATGATCGGTTACGGCACCGCCGATATCGACGTTCCCCCGGCCGACACCCCCGCCTACGGCCCCGCCCTGCAATCCCACAACCCGTGGGCGACCATCACCGTCACCGCGTACGAGGGCAAGGATCACAGCGGCGCGTTCCTGGCCTCCCTCCCCGACGCCCTCGGCTTCCTGCAGCGGCATCTGCCCTGATCCAGGGGCGATGTCACACCTGGTGACCGGCCGTCGTCATTCCAGCGATCGAGTACATCGCATTCGGAAGGACGGTCGATCATCATGAACATCGCCTATCACATCGTCGGCATCGTTGCGGCCCTGTGGGTCGGCTTCTCCGGCTACTCGCTGTTCACCAAGCAGCAGTTCGTCGTGGACCCGCTGATCGAATACGGCGTGCCGCAGGGTTGGTGGAACATGCTGGCGCTGGCCAAAACCGCCGGTGCGCTCGGACTTGTCGTGGGCTTCTTCATTCCCGCGATCGGCGTGGCGGCCGCCATCTGCCTGATCCTCTACTTCGCGGGAGCCGCGGCCACCACCGTCCGCGCGCACTCGTACAAGACCACCCCGTTCCCCCTGCTCTACCTGGCTCCCGCAGCCGCCACGCTGGTCCTTCAGCTGGCCAGGTGAGAACCGCCCAGCGTTCGAGCGGCGAGGAAGGGCATGACCAGGTCGAGTAGTTCGCGTGGGCGGTCCAGCGGGATGATGTGACCGCAATCCGGAATGACCTGCGCGACAAGGCTGTCGGAGATCGGGCGTAGTTGCCGCGCGAGGGCGTCGCCGACCGGGTGGGAGCCGATCGCCAGGGTGGGGGTGGTGAGGCGGGTCGACGCCACGGCGCGCGCGAGCTGACCGGCACTGGTCGGTAGCGCGCGATAGTAGGAGAAGGCGCAGCGCAGGGCGTCGCTTCCGGTGTAGGCATCGAGGAAGGCGGCGTGGACATCCGGCGGAACGCCGCGGCCGCGGGTGCCGGTGGTGAGAAACCATTCGAGGTAGCGCGCCTCGTGGCCCGGCAGGACCGATTC
This sequence comes from Nocardia sp. NPDC004722, assembly GCF_053601505.1. Lineage (NCBI taxonomy): Bacteria > Bacillati > Actinomycetota > Actinomycetes > Mycobacteriales > Nocardiaceae > Nocardia > Nocardia sp. NPDC004722. The sequence continues at coordinate 8,631 of NZ_JBSGBY010000262.1, read as the reverse complement.
GGCGAGGCCGGGGACCGCATGGAAACCGAACCACCAGGGCGGACCCGCGGCGAGGAAGTCTTCCGCGCCGGGAAGTGTGCCCAGCAATGCTTCCATGACCACCAGCCGCCGCACCCGGTCGGGATGGCGCAGGGCGAGCAGCACCGCGACCGGGGTTCCGGCATCGATCGCGACGACGGCCGCCGTGGATTCGCCCAAGGCGTCTAGGATTCCGGCGATATCGGCGGCCAGCGTGTCGGCGTCGTAGCCGTCCGGCGCGCGGGTAGTGGCGCCGAACCCGCGCAGGTCCGGAGCGATCACCCGGTACCGCTCAGACAACGGGCCGATGATCTCGCTCCACACTCGCCAGGTGTGCGGAAAGCCGTGCAGCAGAACGACAGCGGGGCCGGAGCCCGCGATGGCCACGTTGGCGCTGATGCCGTTGGTCTCGATCCTGCGCAGCTCGATCGGCGCGGCTTGCGACATGCGGGTCACGGAACCTCCCAGGCAGTAACTATTGGTTACCAGGAAACGCTAGGTAACATCGATTACCCTGCCAAGACGGCACTTCGACGACAGGTGGTGAGGTCCAGGTGACCACCCGATCGGCACACGCGAAGCCACCGGCTCGCGGCGATCTGTTCGACACCCAATGCCCGACACGGCAATTGCTGGACCGCATCGGCACAAAATGGACCTCGATGGCGGTCAAGGTCCTCGCGGAGGCCGCACCCGGCGAGGTCCGATTCGCCGAACTGCGCCGCCGAATGCCGGGCGTATCCCAGAAAATGCTCTCGGTCACCCTGCAGAACCTGACCCGCGACGGCCTGGCCACCCGCCGAGTAGAGCCGACAGTGCCACCGCGCGTCCACTACCGACTCACCGACCTCGGCTTGTCCCTGGAGATCCCGTTAGCCGCACTGCGCACCTGGGCCGAGGACCACATGTCCGAAATCGATCACCACAACGCCCTCAACGACACACCGCCACCGTAACGAAATCCCCCGCACCCCAAGCGGTCATCCCCCACAACACAAAGGCTGCCCACCGCCCGCACCCACATCCCTTCGGATCGACAGTCGGCGACAAGGTCAGGGAGCACTCAGCGAGGGAAAGCGGACAAAATTCCACAGTGAGTACTCCCGACCCTTCAATCGAGCACGCCAGATCAGCGATCGACGAACGCCCTCACACGTCGCGCGCCGCGCGGTTCGAAACGCTGCGGCACCTGCCGGGCGAACGCACTATATTGCCGAATGGCGTGCGCGACGATGGGGCGTAAATGCCGTCCTGCGCTCCCCAGCAGGTGCAGGTGAGCAGGCTATTCTCGCCCGATGGCCTGCGAATTCGAAAGCGAGATGGTCGACCAGGGCGACGCGCTCGAGATCATGGACCGTTCCCTCGGAACTCGGGTTCGGCTGTGGCATCGCACGAAGCCGTACGGCGAGGACAACGTCGCAGTATGTGTGGAGTTGTCTGCCGATGGGATGGTGGCCTCGACGCGTGGGCTAATGCTCGATTACGTCGCCGGTCGCTCGCTGCCGAGATTTCTCAGCACCTTGGAACGGGATTTCGCTGGCTGGCACGGGATCCGGACGTGGGACAGCATGAACGACGAATTGCGGATCGAGGCACAGCACTTGACCTTGGGACATGTTCGGCTCGTATGGCGTCTGAGCGGGGGACCGAGTGAATCCCTTTCCTGGACGGCGACGGTCGTGACTCATCTGGAAGCTGGTGAGCAGTTGCGGCAGTTCGCAGCAGCCGTCCATCGGTTCCTTCTGCCCGCCGACACTGGGCATCGGGAGTAGCCAATATCCGCTATTGCCGAATGCAGTGCGTTCGGCAGCCATACCAGGCATCCAGCTATCCGGAGATCGACTCGGGTACGGTGCGCGGTGTGGAGTTATTGCGGCGGTTCACTTCTGAGCAGTATCGGTATGCGCTGGAGTGCTGGGCGTGGATCGGGCTGGAGGGTAGAGAACCGGTTTTCGCGTCGCCGTTCGGAGACATCTTCTTCGATTCCCAGGACGGTGTCTGGATCCTCGACATTGTCGAGGGGACGCTGGAGTGGGGGTGGGCTGATCTCGGGGAGTGCGGTTCGGAGCTGGAGACCGTTGAGGGCCAGGAGGATTGGCTATGGGCTGATCTGGCGCATGCAGCCTTCGAGCACGGGCTGAGGCCGAAGCGGTCCGAGATCCTGGATTTTGCCGTTCCTCCAAAGGTGGGTGGCGAGTTGAGTCTGGACAACGTTCATGTCATGGACTTCGTCACTGCGGTGGGTATGGCCGGTCAGATCCACAACCAGTCGCGGTACGTGCCGGAAGGCGCGACGGTCCAGTTCAAGATCCAGGAGCAGGAGCGACAATCCGGGTGGCGTCGGTGGCTACCCGGGCGGTAGACCCAACATCCGATTCTGCCGCTGACCGCTCGGTTCCCGAGACCCGGAGCGGCAGACCGGCGAACGGCTCGCGGCGGTACATGATCGTGGGATGCCTAATGGGATGTCGGACGATGAGCAGCTTCGGTTCGTCGTCAAGGGTGCCTTCAACCTGACAAGTCGGGGGACGTCGGTAGTCGGGCACATCGAGGCTGGCTGGGTAGTTGTCGGCGACCGGCTTCGTGTCGTGAGAGTCGATGGCGAGCTCGGTCCCACGGCCGAATGCACCGGAGTAGGTCGTCTACGGGTTGCGAGTCGGGAACCAGGGCAACCTGTTCCGATGGCAGTACTTCTTCCTGACCTGCAAGTTTCGGATATTCGGGAGGGTGACGTCCTTGTCCGCGATGCCGTCATCGAGTAACTGGCATCGCGCCCAACGCACTCAATTGCCGCGGGCCGCGCGGTTCGAGGCGGGCAACTGGTTGACGCTGAGGATTGCTGGGGTCGAAGGGTTGCTGGATGCTGCTGATAAGGGTGCCGACGATGTTAGAAGGAAGGCAGTTTGGTGGTGTTGTCTTGACAGAGGTTGCCTATGGCCAGGAAGACGTATTGGGTGGCCCAGTCGGTGGTCAAGGGTGGGGTCCATTGGGCGACAAGTTGGTCGGCGGAGGTGCCCTCGTCGAGGTCTGTGCAGATCTGCCCACCGATGTGGATGGCGGTGGCTTCGTCTTGGAGGACATGGGGATCGCCGAGGCGTTTCAATGCGGTGACGAAGTTGTTCGCGGCGGTCGGGTTGTCCTCGGCGCGGAAGATCCGGTGGCCGGGTTCGCTTGCCGAGGTGGCAGTGTGGATTGTCGCTGTGGCGCTGACCGGGGCGGTCAATGCGGACAACGCTGCTGGTTGGTCGCCGCCTGCCGAGCAACCCGGCACTACGGCGAGCATGGCGAGCAGCGGCAGTAGCGGAGCCATCTTCACGATGCAGGACCCTAGCCATTGCTGAACGTGATTGGGGCTGGAACGGGATGAATGAGGTGCCGGGCGCGCGAACTCCGTGTCCGGCTATGAGCCCCCGGTAATCGTCGATCAAACCTGTTCTGCCTCAATCAGAGTAGCCATGCACTTTCCCGCCGACGGGTGAGGTGCCGGGTGGGCCGAAGACGGCGCGGAGGATGGGGCGGGGGCCTCGGGCCTCGCCTATGTCGGTGAGCATGGCCAGTAGTTCGTGGAAGTTGGTTTTGATCGGGTTGAAGGTGTTGATGTTCTTGGTGAGGCCGTAGGTGACGGGGGCGGATTCGTGGGCGTAGGTGCCGAAGAGGCGATCCCAGAGGATCAGGATTCCGCCGTAGTTCTTGTCCAGGTAGGGGTTGTCGGCGCCGTGGTGGACCCGGTGATGGGAGGGGGAGTTGAAGACGTATTCGACGGGGGCGGGGAGGAAGCCGATGCGTTGGGTGTGCAAGGGCCACTGGAACATCGAGGTGGCCATCAGCACGAACAGGATGATCAGCGGGGGGACGCCGATCAGGGCGGCGGGGATGTAGGCCGCGTTGTAGAGGAAGGTCGCGAACGGCATCAGCGCCGGCATGCGCAGGGCCGTCGACATATTGAACTGCTCGCTGGAGTGGTGCACGCTGTGCGCGGTCCAAAGGATGCGGATGCGGTGTTCGGCGCGGTGGCCCCAGTAGTAGCAGAAATCGGTGGCCAGGACACCGATGACCCAGGTCCACCAGCGATCGGCGGGGAGGTGGAACGGGGTCAGCGCGGCGGTGACCAGGAGGAAGGAGAACGGGACGAACAGGTTCTCCAGTGGCACGGTCGCCTTGCTGACCAGGCCGATCACCAAGCTGTTCGCGGTGTCCGGAGCATAGAACCCACGCTTGGGCTCCCCGCCCGCACTGCGCCGCCAGGCCACCCATTCGACGATCATGGCCAGCAGGTTCACGGGTACCGCGAACAGGAGAATGCGACTGAAATCCACCGTGAGTCCTAGTCCGAATTCATCTGACAGGGTAGGGAATTCGACTAGGAGACGCCGGACCCATGACCCGGAGCAGGGCTGAAGAAGCTCTCGATGAGGCCGATCAACCCCGCGAGCCCGTATTGCGCCGACCCTGTGGCCTGGTCGGACGAGCCGCTCGAGGCGACGGGCTGCGGCGCGGTCGGCGCAGCGTAGGCCACACCCTTGGCAGCGGCCAGGCCGGTGAAAAGCACTGCCACGGCGAGTGTTCCACGGAACTTGGTTCTGGCATCGATTTTGGACACTCGAGGCTCCTTCGGCGGGTGTACGAGGCCTCGAGGCTAACAACTCTGAACTGCACTGTTTTCAGATTGTCTGCCCATAGTTCCTGGGGCACTGGATTTCCACGCCGCGCTGCCAGACGGACCAGGTGAGGGGTACGCCGGGGCGGTAGGCGAGGTGGGTGACGGAAGGGGCGTCGAGGATGTGGAGGTCGGCGCGGGCAGTGGGGCGGAGGATGCCTACCGCGCCGGGGACGGACAAGTCATGGGCAAGTGCGAGGGCGGCACCGGCGGTGGCGGACCAGATCGCTTCGGGGACAGTCATGCCCATCTGTAGGACTGCGATGGTGACGCAGAAGGCCATGGAGGTGGTGTAGGAACTGCCGGGATTGGCGTTGGTGGCCAAAGCGATTCGAGCTCCGGCGTCGAGGAGGCGGCGGGCGGGAGCCAGCGGCTGGCGGGTGGAGAGATCGCAGGCGGGGAGGAGGGTCGCGACCGTGTCGGACGCGGCGAGAGCCTCGATATCGAGGTCGGTCAGGTGGGTGCAGTGGTCGACGCTGGCCGCGCCGTGGCTGACGGCCAGGCGGACACCGGGGCCGGGGGCGAGCTGGTTGCCGTGGACGCGCAGGCCGAGCCCGCGGGCGCGCCCCGCCTCGAGGACTCGGGCCGCGTGGTCGGCGTCGAAAGCGCCTGTCTCGCAGAACACATCGATCCAGCGGACGTACGGCGCGACGGCGTCGAGCATGGGGCCGCAGACCAGGTCGGTGTAGGCGTCGGCGGAGAAGTCCGGCGGGACGATGTGCGCCCCGAGGAAGGTGACCTCGTCGGCGACCTCGGAAGCCAGAGCAGCGCACCGCTTTTCGTCGGCGACGGTGAGACCGTAGCCGGTTTTGGTCTCCAGGTAGGTGGTGCCCTGACGGAGGGCCTCGGCTCGCAGACGGCGGAGGGTGGCGGCAAGGGTGGCATCGGTCGCGGCGCGGGTGGCCTCGACAGTGGTGCGGATACCGCCTGCGGAGTAGGGGGTTCCATTCATGCGGGCGGCGAACTCCGCCGTCCGGTCACCGGCGAAGACCAGGTGGGTGTGGCTGTCGACCCAGCCGGGAAGCACCGCTCGCCCGCCGACATCGACGCGGTGATCGGCGACGGGAGCGGCGGAGGCAGGTCCGATCCAGGCCACCCGTTCGCCCTCCACGACGACGGCTGCATCCGTCAGGACGCCGAATTCCTCCGTGTTGGTGGTGAGTTCGCCGATTCCGGTGATCACCGTGGCGGTCGATGTCATCGCGCTCCGATCACTGCCATAGGGTTCCTATCTCGGTGTCGAGTGCGGCCGCCACGTTGCCGAGGGCGCGGTGGACGCGGTCGCGCACGATCCAGCGGCCCGCGACCATCACGTCGGTGACGTCGGAGGCGTTGGCCGCGAAGAGGATTCCAGCGCCGTCGACCCCGGCCGTGCGCACGGACGCCGTGTCCACACACACCAGGTCGGCGTCCCGGCCCGGTGCGATCGCCCCCAGGTTGGTCCAGCCGGAGGCCGCGTGCGCCGTCGCGGCGGCGAGCAGTTCGTTCGCGTCGAAGCGGCCGCGCTCACCGCTGGCGAGCCGGTCGTGGAACTCGAGCGCCCGAGTCTCGAACCAGGGGTCGATGATCGAATGCCCGTCGCTACCGAGCGCCAAACGGGCCCCGGCGTCGGCCAGCGCGCGGGCGGGCCCGATGCCGTCGCCGAGATCGGCTTCGGTACTGGGGCACAGGCACACCCACGACTCCGCGAGCGCGGCGATATCACCGGAGGTGAGGTGGGTCGCGTGAACGGCCACCGTGCGGGGTGTGAGAGCGCCTGCGGCCGTGAGCAATTCGGCAGGCGTGCACCAGTACCGCGCCAGGCACTCCGCGTTCTCGCGCGGCTGCTCCGACAGGTGCACGTGCAGGGGACGCCCGGCCGCGCCGTGCACCACGGCCGGCAGTTGTTCGGCTGGTACCGCCCGCACCGAGTGGATGGCCGCCCCGGTGATCACCAGATCGCCTGCGGGCCGGAAGGATTCGACCCGCCGCGCCCAGGCGTCGGCGTCGCCGTCGTCGAATCGCTGCTGCACGCCCGAGGTGGGCTGCCCGAAACCTCCCGCCACATAGCAGACGTCGAGCAGTGTCAGCCGGATCCCGGCCTCGTCCGCCGCGGCCACCAGCGCGTGCGAGAACTCGTTGGGGTCGGCGTAGCGCTGACCGTGCCCGGGATGATGCAGGTAGTGGAATTCCGCGACACTCGTGTACCCGGCCAGCACCATCTCCGCGTACACCGCCCGCGCCAGCCGATAGTAGGAGTCGGGCTCCAATCTCCGTGCCAGCGTGTACATCCGGTCGCGCCAAGTCCAGAAGCTGCCCCGATCCGCGTGCGTCCGCCCGCGCAACGCCCGATGGAAGGCATGCGAGTGCGCGTTGGCGAACCCGGGCATCGCCAGGCCGGAGAACACGGTCCCGGCGGGCTTCTCCCCCGGCGAGACCGCGGTGATCACGCCCTCGGCGACATCGATCCGCACCGCCTCGGCGAGCCCGCCGGGCAGCCACGCGCGGGGGAACCAGTAGCTGCTCATCCGGCCATCGATTTCAGCTCTCCCACAGCGGGATTCGCACATCCCGGTCGCGGGCGACGGTCTCGGCCTCCGGATATCCGGCGTCCACGTGCCGCAGCACGCCCATGGCCGGATCATTGGTCAGCACCCGATCGATCTTCTGCCCCGCCAGCGCCGTGCCGTCGGCGACGGTCACCTGGCCCGCGTGGATGGACCGGCCGATGCCGACCCCGCCGCCGTGGTGGATGGACACCCAACTGGCTCCCGAGGCGGTATTGACCAGGGCATTGAGCAGCGGCCAGTCGGCGATGGCGTCAGAACCGTCGGCCATGGCCTCGGTCTCCCGGTACGGCGACGCCACCGAGCCGCAGTCGAGGTGGTCGCGGCCGATCACGATCGGCGCGGAAACCTCACCCCGGGAGACCATGTCGTTGAATCGCAGCCCTGCGGCCTGGCGTTCGCCGTATCCGAGCCAGCAGATGCGGGCGGGCAGGCCCTGGAAGGCCACCCGCTCCCCCGCCAGCCGGATCCAGCGGGCGAGGGACGCGTTGTCCGGGAACAGCTCGAGCATGGCGCGGTCGGTGGCCGCGATATCGGCGGGGTCGCCCGAGAGCGCCACCCAGCGGAACGGCCCCTTGCCCTCACAGAACAGCGGCCGGATGTAGGCGGGCACGAAGCCGGGGAAGTCGAAGGCGCGCTCGTAACCCGCCAGTTTCGCCTCACCCCGGATCGAGTTGCCGTAGTCGAACACCTCAGCGCCCCGGTCCAGGAACCCGACCATCGCACCGACGTGCAGGGCCATGGAATCGCGTGCGCGGCGGGTGAATTCGTCCGGCTTGCGGCTCGCGTAATCGTCCCAGTCCTCCACAGCGATCCCGATCGGCAGATAGGTGAGTGGGTCGTGGGCGGAGGTCTGATCGGTGACGATGTCCACCTCGACCTCGCGGCGCAGCAGCTCCGGCAGCACCTCGGCGGCATTGCCGATCACGCCCACCGACAGCGGCCGCCGCGCCGACTTGGCCGCCAGCACCCGGGTCAGCGCGTCGTCGAGATCGTCGGCGATCTCGTCGAGGTACCGGGTCTCGACGCGGCGGCGCGCATGCCCCGCATCGCATTCCACGCACAGCGCCACCCCGCCGTTCATGGTGACGGCGAGCGGTTGCGCGCCACCCATCCCGCCGAGACCTGCGGTGAGCGTGAGGGTTCCGGCGAGGCTGCCGCCGAATCGCTTGGCCGCCACCGCCGCGAAGGTCTCGTAGGTGCCTTGCAGGATGCCCTGGGTGCCGATGTAGATCCACGACCCGGCGGTCATCTGCCCGTACATGGTGAGCCCGGCCGCCTCCAGCCGCCGGAACTCCGGCCAATTCGCCCAGTCCGGAACCAGATTCGAGTTGGCCAGCAGGACGCGCGGGGCCCATTCGTGGGTGCGCAGCACGCCCACCGGACGGCCGGACTGCACCAGTAGCGTCT
>NZ_JBSGBY010000261.1:0-11144 GCF_053601505.1 Nocardia sp. NPDC004722 | reverse complement strand
CAGATATCCCGAAGTGGTAGTCGGATCCATCCCCATCAGTACTTCCAAATCCCGCTGCCACCGCGCCGACCGCGCCAGCACCAGCCCCGCCCCCACCTCGGATTCGCTTGCCCAGCTTGGAAAGCGTCTCGCTGACTTCCTGACCCACCGTGCCGATCGTCTCGCCGACATCCCGGCCGAGGTTGCGCACGGTGCGGATCAGGGGGTCCTCGGACTGTTCGAAGTTCTCCCGGTACGCCCGCGCAGCGTGTTTGATCTCCTCGCTGATGCGGGCGTCCTTGTCCTGATCGCGGCGCGGGTACTGCCCGTCGAGGATCCGGTCGTAGTCGCCGCTGGCGATCCAGCGCCGCAGTTCCGCCGCCCGCAGCACCGAGAACGGGTGCGTCTGCAGTTCCAGGTTCAGCAGTTTGAGCACGCCGTCGCGCAGATCGCCCGCGCGGTCGTAGTCGTCGGCCTGGGCCAGGAAGGCGGCGTGGCTCATCTCGTCCACCCGTGACCCGCCCGCCAGCTTCATGTGCACCCGCACCGACGCCTCGACGTCCTGCCCGACCAGCAGCCCGGCCCGGTCGCCCGAGAGCTCGGACTTGCGGCTCCATTCCAGCAGGGCGGCCACGATGGCCCGTAAAGCCCAGCCGCCCACTGGCATCCAGCCGATGCTGCCCGCCAGCCGCATCAGGTGCATGAGCATGGTCCGGTACACCGCGTGCCCGGAGAGCGCGTGGCCGAGTTCGTGGCCGACGGTGAAACGCAGTTCCTCGGGGTCCAGCAGATCCAGCAGCCCGGTGGTCAGCACGATGAAGGGCCGGTCCATGCCGATGGTGAAGGCATTGGCGCTCGGATGCTGCAGGACGAACATCTCCGGCGTGCGCTGTGCGTCCAGGATCTTGACGGCGTCCTCGCGCAGCTGATGGATGTTCTTGAACTGCCGCTCGTCCACCCGGACCGCGGTCGCCAGGTACATGAGCCGATGCTGGCGCTCCTGCAACAACCCCGACAGCGTGCGCAACAGCGTGTCGAATCCGCTGAGCTGCCGCAGCCCGACCAGGGCGGTGCGATCGGCGGGATGCTCCCAGGCACGGGTGGAGATGCCGGGGAACTCCCGGCGCAGACGAGCAGGTGTGGACATTTGTTTCCCCCAAGGATCTCAGGACAACCGGATTTCCCGGAAAATTCCGGTGATTCGCGGCGTAACGGGTCGCTCTGCTACAGTCTGCCCCGTGTCATCGAGTGTTGTGCCCCAGGTCCGCCATGAATTGGCGTTGATTGCTGTGGGCTGCCTCGTGGTCGCCGACATTCACTGTCGTTGATTGCCGACCGGGCACTGCTGCACACCGTCTGAGTAGACTGGCGCGCACACCTTTTCGCAGTTCGTGTTCGTCCCCCCGGCGGCCCTCGGGCCACAGCGCCACCGTCGCGTGATTCGCGTGACGGGTCTACGGCAGTACGCAGCTTCCCGCCGGTCGACGTGACCACCGGCGGGGTTCCCCGGAAAGGTCCACGCCGATGTCCCGCAATATTCGTCTCTCCCGCCGATCTACCTTCGCCGTCGCTCTCACCGCGGTCGCGGCCACCGTGCTCACCGCGTGCAGCGGCGGCTCGAGCGACACCAAGGACAGCGGCCCGGCCGCCAGCGGTGGCGGCACCGTCAACCTCTACGCCTACTCGGTGGCCAAGGCCGCCTACGACAAGGTGACCCCGGTCTTCAACAAGACCGACGCCGGTAAGGGCGTGCAGTTCCAGGCGTCCTACGGTCCCTCCGGCGATCAGTCCCGCAAGGTCAAGGACGGCGCGGACGCCGACTTCGTGAGCTTCTCCGTCGAGCCCGACGTCACCCGCCTGGTGGATTCCGGTCAGGTCGACGCGAGCTGGAACGCGGACGCCAACAAGGGTGTTCCGTTCGGTTCGGTGGTGGTCATCGCGGTCCGCAAGGGCAACCCGAAGGCCATCAAGAACTGGGACGACCTGCTCAAGCCGGGCATCGAGGTGGTCACCCCCAACCCGTTCAGCTCGGGATCGGCCAAGTGGAACCTGCTGGCCCCCTACGCCGCCAAGAGCGAGGGCGGCAAGAACCCGCAGGCCGGTCTGGACTACCTGAGCCAGCTGCTGGGCCACGTGCACGTGCAGCCGAAGTCGGGCCGCGAGGCCACCGACACCTTCCTGCAGGGCACCGGCGACGTGCTGATCAGCTACGAGAACGAGGCCATCTTCTCCGAGACGAAGGGTGACCCGATCGAGCACATCGTGCCCGACACCACCTTCCGCATCGACAACCCGGTCGCGGTGCTCAAGAACGCCAAGAACCTGAAGCAGGCCACCGCTTTCCGGGACTTCCTCTACACCACCGACGCGCAGAAGGCGTTCGCGGAGGCCGGTTTCCGACCGGTCGACCCGAAGGTGGCCACGGACCACGCCAAGGACTTCCCGACCCCGGCCAAGCTGTACACCATCGCCGATCTGGGCGGCTGGAAGACCGTCGACAAGGATCTGTTCACCCCGAACACCGGTTCGGTGGCGCAGATCTACGACAAGGCCACCAAGTAGTCGGGTGACCTGCGACACAAGCGATACTCGAAACCGTGAGTGACAGCAGTTCGAGCGCCGGGACCGATCGTGGTCCCGGCGTTTCGGTAGACGACAACCCGCCGCGACCGCCGGGCCGGGGCGGATTCCGGTCCTGGCTGAAGGTGAGCGGGTCGGTCGGTCCGCTCGGCATCGGCACCTCCGTGCTGTGGCTCAGCATCATCGTGCTGCTGCCGCTGGCCGCGCTGACCGTCAAGTCCTTCGACAACGGCTGGTCCGGGTTCTGGGACGCGGTCACCGCGCCCGCCGCGCTGGACGCCCTGAAGGTGACCGTCCTCGTGTCGGTCATCGTGACGGTGATCAACGTGGTGATGGGCACGCTCATCGCCTGGGTGCTGGTGCGGGACGAGTTCCCGGGCAAGGGTTTCGTGAACGGTCTCATCGACCTGCCGTTCGCGCTGCCCACCATCGTGGCCAGCATCGTGCTGCTCGCCCTCTACGGGCCGCAGTCGCCGTTCGACATCCATCTCAACGCCACCCAGCCGGGTCTGGTGGTGGCGCTGGCGTTCGTGACGTTGCCGTTCGTGGTGCGTTCGGTGCAGCCGGTGCTCATCGAGGCCGACCGGGATGTGGAGCAGGCGGCCGCGTCGCTGGGCGCGGACAACTGGACCACCTTCCGGACCATCGTGCTGCCGACGCTGGCGCCGGCCATCGTGAGCGGTTCGGGGCTGGCGTTCGCGCGTGCCATCGGCGAGTACGGGTCGGTGGTGCTCATCGGCGGCGGCATCCCGAAGAAGACGCAGATGGCCTCGCAGTACATCCAGCAGCAGATCGAGGTGGACCGTCCGGTGAACGCGGCCGCGGTCTCGGTGGCGCTGCTGGCGATCTCGCTGGTCACCCTGTTCGTTCTTCGGGTCACGGCGGATCGCCTGGCGCGCAAGGAACGGGAGGCGGCCTGATGAAACTCGGTATCTGGGCGAAGCTTTCGCTGCGCACGGTCGCGCTGGCCTATCTGTTCGTGCTGTTGCTGGTGCCGCTGGGCATCATCCTGTGGCGCACCTTCGAGAACGGTATCGGCGCGTTCGTCGATTCGGTCTCGACCCCTGCGGCCGTGTCGGCGTTCAATCTGACGCTCACCATCGTGGCCATCACGGTGCCGGTGAACGTGATCTTCGGTGTGATCATCGCGCTGGCGCTGGTGCGCGGGCGCTTCCCCGGCCGCAATCTGCTGCAGGCCGTGGTGGATCTGCCGATGGCGACTTCGCCGGTGGTGGTGGGTGTTTCGCTGATCCTGCTGTGGGGTGCGAACGGCTGGTTCGGCGGGCTGGAGAGCCACGGGTTGAAGATCATCTTCAATCTGCCGGGCATGATCATCGCGACCATCTTCGTGACGCTGCCGTTCGTGGTGCGCGAGGTGGAGCCGGTGCTGCACGAGATCGGCGACGATCAGGAGCAGGCCGCGGCCACGCTGGGCGCGTCGGGCTGGCAGACGTTCTGGCGCATCACGCTTCCGGCGATCCGCTGGGGCCTGACCTACGGCATCGTGCTGACCGTCGCCCGCGCGCTGGGCGAATTCGGCGCGGTGATCATGGTGTCCACCGGTCTGCCCGGTAAGTCGCAGACGCTCACCCTGCTGGTGAACGGGCGTTACGTCAACGACCACAACACCTTCGGCGCGTACTGCGCGGCGACCCTGCTGATGGGCATCGCCCTCGTTGTTCTTCTGCTCATGACCCTCCTAGAACGCAAGCGGGGCACTGCCAAATGATCACCGTGACCAATGCGAACAAGCGCTACGGCACCTTCGCCGCGTTGAACGACGTGAGCATCGACATCCCCTCCGGCGAGCTGACCGCGCTGCTGGGCCCGTCGGGTTCGGGCAAGTCGACGCTGCTGCGGTCGATCGCGGGGCTCGAGAACCTGGACAACGGGGTCGTCACCATCGCGGGCAAGGACGTCACCAATGTGTCGCCGCAGAAGCGCGACATCGGTTTCGTGTTCCAGCATTACGCGGCGTTCAAGCACATGACCGTGCGCGACAATGTGGCCTTCGGGCTCAAGATCCGCAAGCGGCCCAAGGCCGAGATCAAGAAGAAGGTCGACGACCTCCTGGAGATCGTCGGCCTGGATGGCTTCCAGCATCGCTATCCGGCACAGCTGTCCGGTGGTCAGCGGCAGCGCATGGCCTTGGCCCGCGCGCTCGCGGTGGACCCGCAGGTGCTGCTGCTCGACGAGCCGTTCGGCGCGCTGGACGCGAAAGTCCGTGCGGACCTGCGCACCTGGCTGCGGCGACTGCACGAGGAAGTCCACGTCACCACCGTCCTGGTCACCCACGACCAGGAGGAGGCCCTGGATGTGGCCGACCGGATCGCGGTCATGAACAAGGGCCGCATCGAGCAGGTCGGCAGTCCCGAGGACGTGTACGACCGGCCCGCCAACGAATTCGTCATGTCGTTCCTGGGTGCGGTGGCCAAGCTCAACGGACACCTGGTGCGGCCGCACGATATTCGCGTCGGCCGCGATCCCAGCATGGCGCTGGCCGCGCACGAGGGCACCGCGCAGTCCGCGGGCGTCACCCGGGCCACCGTCGAGCGGGTGGTGCACCTCGGCTTCGAGGTGCGCGTGGAGTTGCGTAACGCGGCCACCGGCGACCTGTTCACCGCGCAGGTGACCCGCGGCGACGCCGAGGCCCTGCACCTGGCCGACGGCGAGACCGTCTACGCCCGTGCCACCCGGATTCCGGAACTCCCTATCGCATAGCGGGATCAGGCCGCCGTCAGGTCCGCCCAGGCCGGCGGCAGCATGGCGATGGACGCCTCGGCTATCCGGCCGAGGCGTTCGGCGTCTATTCCCAAGCGGCTCAACTGGATCAGGCCCTGGGTGGTGACGACGACGCCCGCGCTCAGGGCCGACAGCTCGGCCTCGTCGACCGGCCCGGCCGCGCCCATGGCGGCCCGGAGCCGTTGCGCCACACCGTCTTCCATGGTGGCGGTGGTGCGCGCCGCGATGGTGGCGACCTCGGGAACCCGGCCCGTGAGATGTCCGATGCTATTGATCATGAGGCAGCCGCGGCGGTCGGGGTGGGCGGCGCAGTCCTCGATCACGGCCCGGCACAGGGCGCGCATCGCGGCGCGGGCCGAGCCCGGCGTGGATTCGACCGTCTCGCAGACGAAGCGGGCGCGCGCCGCGCAATAGCGTTCGAACGCCGCCAGGAACAGGCCGCGTTTGTTGCCGTAGGCGGCGTAGATGCTGCCGTTGCCGACGCCGGTCGCGCGGGACACGTCCTCGACCGAGGTGGTGTCGAAGCCCCGGGACCAGAACAGCTCGATCGCCGCATCGAGCAAGCCCGATTCGTCGAACTGTCGTGGCCTTCCCATGCCGTCACCGTACCAATTCAGCTGCGACGTACTTCACGTCCCTTGATTATGGAGGCGCGGCTCCAGAATACTGGTGGACATGTCCTCAAACCAATCCGCATCGTGCCGCCGCCGGGTCGGCATCCTCGTCTTCGACGGGGTCAAGATGTTCGACTTCGCCGGCCCCGCCGAGGTGTTCGTCGAAGCCAATCAGTGCGCGGACGGGTACGAGGTGGTGCTGGTCTCGCCCGACGGCGTGGACGTGCAGACCTCGATCGGGGCGCGCATGGCCGTCGGCGCGGCCGCCACCGACGACATCCGATACGACACCGTCGTGATCCCCGGCAGCGAACTGCCGCCCTCGCGCTTCGTGACGCCCGAGGTGCTGGCGGCGGCCTGCCGGTTGTCCTCGCAGACCCGGCGATTGGCCTCGGTGTGCAGCGGGGCCTTCGTCCTGTCGGCGCTGGGACTGCTCGACGGCCGCCGCGCCACCACGCACTGGAAGTTCGCCGCGGATCTGGCCCGGCGCTTTCCGGCGATCGCGGTCGAGCCGGACGCCATCTTCGTGCGGGACGGCAATATCTACAGCTCGGCCGGTGTCGCGGCGGGCGTGGATCTGGCGCTGGCGCTGGTCGAGGAGGATCACGGGGCCGACATCGCGCGCCGGGTGGCGCAATTGATGGTGGTGCCGATGCAGCGTTCGGGCGGCCAGTCGCAGTTCTCGGCCTCGCTGAGCGGGCCGCTGCCGCGAAGCCCCTTGGTGCGCAAGGTGGTCGACGCCATCTGCGCCGATCCCGCCGCACCGCATACGGTCCAGTCGCTGGCCGCCGCGGCCCGGGTCAGCGTCCGGCATCTGACGCGCTTGTTCCGCGCCGAACTCCAGCATTCGCCTGCCGAGTACGTGGCCTACATCCGATTCGGTGTCGCCCGCGATTTGCTGCATGCGGGCAGCAGTGTCACCGAGGCGGCCATCGCGGCCGGTTACGGTAACAGCGAAGCCCTGCGCCGGGCGTTCGTCGCGCGCCTGGGCGTCTCGCCGCGAAAGTACCAACAACGTTTCCGCTCTACGGGTTTGATGACCGCACCCGAGACGATGATGGCGGCCGCCGTGTCCTGATCGGTGGCAATCTCGGCCGGTAACGAGGGGCGCGGAAGGGTTCGCTCGACCGAAACTGTGTGAGTCACAGCAGCATCCGCCTTGGCGCCCCCTTTTCACCGAGATCAAGGAGCATTTCATGAGCAACGGCAAGCCGACCGTCGTGCTGGTGCACGGCGCGTTCGCCGATTCCTCCAGCTGGAACGGCGTCATCGAACGACTGCTGGAGCAGGGGCACACCGTGATCGCGGCGGCCAATCCGCTGCGCGGCCTCGACGCGGACGCCGCCTACGTCGCCTCCGTGCTCGACACCGTCGAGGGGCCGGTCGTGCTGGCGGGGCACTCCTACGGTGGCAGCGTCATCACGGTTGCGGCGCAGGGGAAGTCGAATGTCGCCGCGCTGGTGTACATCGCCGCGTTCATTCCCGATATCGGCGAGAGCGCGCTGCAGTTGACCGACAAGTTCCCGGGCTCCACCCTCGGACCGACCACCCGCCCCGCGGTCTACCCGCTGCCCGACGGCGGTCAGGGCACCGAACTCGTCATCCGCGCCGAGGAATTCCCGGGGCAGTTCGCCGCCGATGTGCCCGCCGCCGCCGCGGAACTGATGGCCCGCACCCAGCGTCCCGTCGCACTGGCCGCGCTGGAGCAGCCGGCCGCGGCCGCCGCCTGGCGGACGGTTCCCGCCTACGCCCTGCTGACCAGCGCGGACAAGAACATTCCGGTCGAGGCGCAGCGGTTCATGGCCGAGCGGGCCGGGGCGCGCAGCGTCGAGATCGACGCCTCGCACGCGGTCGCGGTGTCGGTTCCCGGTGCGGTTGCGGATCTCATTCTCGCGGCGGTGAACTCCGCCGCGCCCGAATGATCACGACACTCCCGAGTTCGTGATACCTCGCGAGTCGCTCGAACGCGTACCGCGCGGCTTCTCCCTGCCGTAGCGTGTGGCCCGAAACGTGCAGGTCCAGAGGGGATAATCGGACGTGGCGAGTACGGGTGGCACACGCGTCGGGATCATCGGCGCGGGCATTGCGGGGCTGGTGACCGCGAAGGTGATGCGGGACGACGGATTCGAGGTCGTCGTCTTCGACAAGGAGGACGCGGCGGGCGGCGTCTGGGTCGAGGCGCGCACGTATCCGGGGTTGCGCACCAACAACTCCCGCGACACCTACGCCTACTCCGAGCATCCGTACCCGGAATCGGCCGACGTGTTCCCGACCGCGCCGCAGGTGCGCGACTATCTCGCCTCCTACGTGGAGCGCTTCGGGCTGGCGTCGCTGCTGCGGCTGTCCACCGAGGTGATCCGGGTGTCGGAGATCGAGGACGGCTTCGAGGTGAAGGTGTGCGGCCCCGACGGGGTCGAGGATCTGCGCTTCGACTTCGTGGTGGTGTGCGCGGGCGTGTTCTCCACGCCGCAGGTCCCGGTCATCGAGGGCGGCAACGAGTTCGGGGGGTTGCTGCTGCATTCCAGCCGGACCACCGATCCCGCACTGGTCACCGGCAAACGGGTGATCGTGGTCGGGGCCGGGAAGTCCGCGCTGGACTGCGCGGCCTGGGCGGGGGAGCACGCGCGCGAGTGCACCCTGGTGTTCCGCAAGCCGTATCCGATGCTGCCGCGCTTCCTGCCCGGCGGCACGCCCGCGGATCGAATCGTGTTGAATCGCTTCGCCGAATCGTTCTTCCGCTATCACCGGCAGAACCGGATCGAACGGTTCCTGCACGGTCCGGGCCAGGGGATCACCGAGCGGTACTGGCGGGGAGTGTCGGCGTTCATCCGGCTGGCGCTGCGCTGTCCCAAGGCCATGGTTCCCGACGCGCCGCTGCCCGCCGGGATCGAGAATCTCGGCATCAGCGACGAGTTCTTCCGTATGGCGCGGCGCGGCCGGATCGCCCTGCGGCGCGACACCATCGCCGCGTTCCCCGGCGGTACCGCGGTCGAGCTGGCCGGGGGCGGGCGGCTCGACGCCGATCTCGTCGTCTTCGCCACCGGCTGGCGGCAGGAACTGGAATTCCTCGCGCCCGAACTGGAGAAGGTCGTCCGCGAGGACGGCCGCTTCCGGCTCTACCGCCACATCCTGCCGCCGACGCTGCCGCGCCTGGGCTTCATCGGCTACGGCTCCTCCGACGCCTGCCAGCTCACCGCGGAAGTCTCCGCGCACTGGCTGTCCCAGCATTTCCTGGGCGAGCTGGTGTTGCCGAAGGTCGACGACATGCACAGCGAGATAACGCGTGTCGGCCGCTGGCTGACCGAGGCCATGCCCGCCCGCCCCGAGGGCTACTACCTCGGTCCCCATCTCACCCACCACATCGACGAGTTGATGCGCGACATGGGCCTCCCCACCCGCCGCACCGACAACTTCGTCTCCGAATACTTCGACACCCTGCTCCCCGGCCGCTACGCCGACCTCACCGAGGAGCGACTGCGCTTGCGCACCAACGGGTCGCGCCGCCGCCGCTACCTCAGCGCCGGACGTTCCCTGGGCGGTGTCGCGGCGCTCACGGTGGGCTACGCGCTCTACCGCCGCCTGCGCGGCCGCTCTAGCTGACCGCCGCTCCGACCGGCCGCGGGATGCCCCGGGACCGCGTGTCGGAGGGGTGGCTGTTCAGCGCAGCGTGCGGAGCCAGCGCCTGGTGTCGGCGGGGTCGATGACGTCGTCGAGTTCGAGAACCGTTGCCGCCGTGAGGGCTTTACCGGCGTCGTAGGCGGCCTTGACGAGCGCGTCGAAGGCGGCTTGCCGCTGGACCGGGTCCTCCAAGGCCGCGAGTTCCTTCGCGAAGCCCAGGCGGACCGCGCCTTCCAGACCCATGCCGCCGATTTCGCCGGTGGGCCAGGCGATCACGAAGCGGGGTGCGCGGAAGGAGCCCGCGGCCATGGCCTGTGCGCCCAGGCCGTAGCCCTTGCGGAGGATGACGGTGCCGAAGGGGACCTCGAGGGCGGCGGCGTCGATGAACAGGCGGCTGAACTTGGTGACGGTGGCGTGCTCCTCGGCCTCGGGGCCGACCATGAAACCCGGTGTGTCGCACAGGGAGACGATGGGGAGGCGGTGTTCGCCGCAGAGCCGCAGGAACGCGCTCAGCTTGTCGGCGGCGGGTGCGTCGATCGCGCCGCCCAGATGATGGCAGTCATTGGCGATGAGCCCGAACGGGCGGCCCTCCACCCGCACCAGCGCGGTCACCACGCCCACACCCCAGTCGCGGCGCAACTCCAGCACCGACCCGACATCCACGATGGATTCGATGGCGGCGCGGATATCGTAGGCGCGCAACCGGTTCTCGGGCACCACGTGCCGGGACAGGCGCGGATCCGGGGCCTCCCACTCCTCGAGTGCCCCTTGAAAATACGAGAGGTAGCGGCTGGCGACCGCCACCGCCTCGGCTTCGTCGGCGGCGACCACGTGGATGACCCCGTTGCGGCGCTGCACTTCCACCGGGCCGATGTCCTCGGGCTTGTACACCCCGAGCCCGCCGCCCTCGATCATGGCCGGGCCACCCATGCCGATATTGGCGTCCGGGGTGGCGATCACGACATCGCAGATGCCCAGCAGGGCCGCGTTTCCGGCGAAGCAGCGCCCGGACACGATGCCGATCAACGGCACCTTGCCCGAGAGCGCGCCCATGGCGCGGAAGGTGGTGACATCGAGTCCGGAGATGCCGCCGTGATCGGTGTCGCCGGGGCGTCCGCCGCCGCCCTCAGTGAAGAACACCAGTGGAAGTCGTTGCTCGCGAGCCAGTTCCAGCATGCGGTCGGTCTTGACGTGATTGCGCATGCCCTGGGTGCCCGCCAGCACCATGTAGTCGTAGGACATGACCATCGCCCGCGACCGGTTCGGGCCGAAGCGGTCGGCGTTGATGGTCGCGACCCCGGCGATCAGGCCGTCCGCGGGGGTGTTCGCGATCAGGTCCTCGAGGCTGCGGCGGCTGCGTTGGGCGGCGACCGCCAGTGCGCCGTATTCGACGAAGCTGCCGTCGTCGACCAGGTCGGTGATGTTCTCGCGGGCCGTACGGCGACCGAGTCGATGCCGTTTGGCGACGGCCGTGGCACGCTCGGCGTCCAGCGTCGTCGCGTGCCGGGCCCGTACCTCGGCGAGGTCGCCGCGCACCGAATCCAGGTCCACCGCACTCGATTCCGTGGCCGGGCCCTCGTGATCGGCCGCCGCCCAGGTCAGCAGAACGGT
>NZ_JBSGBY010000260.1:0-11174 GCF_053601505.1 Nocardia sp. NPDC004722 | reverse complement strand
GCGAGCCGGGTGGCGGCGGCCGTCGCGTCCGGAGACAGCAAGGCCGCTCGGTAGAGCAGGTCGGCCGCCACCAGGCGCTGGTCCGCGCCGCCGAGATCGGCTGCGGTGGCGGCGAGTTCGACGGCCAGATCCTCATCCGGCTCGGCCGACGCGGCCGCCAGCTGCCGCTGCGCCAACACCCGTCGATGCCGCCGCACCGGTTCGGCGGCGGCAGCCGGTCGGCCGTCGTGGTCGAGATCAGCCGTGGTGGCGGCGAGGTCCGGGGCCAGGATCGATTCGCCAGGCGCGGGCGATGCGACCGAATCAGCCCGCGTGGCCGATCCCTTGGGGACGGGCGACGCGCCGAGGGCCAGGGGGCCGCCGGGGGCGAGGGATTCCGCCAAGGCGCGATGGGCCGCTCGACGGTGCGGGGGCGCCGCACTGTAGTAGACCACCGCGCGAATCAAGGCGTTGCGAAACGATATTCGTCCGTCGGATACCACCGCGAGGCCGGACTCGAGTGCCTCACGCCAGGCCGCGTCGGTCACCCCGGAGGCGGTCGCGGCGGTGCGCACGGCCGACACCTCGCCGTTTCCGGCGGCGGCCACGAGCAGCGCGACCGTCCGGCCGTGGTCCGAAAGTCCTTCGAGCACATCGGCATACGCGGCACGCACCCGTGGACCGACCGGATACGGGTCGGCCCATGCCTCGGCGTCTGCGAAGGGGCTGGTGACCGCGAGCGCATCGGCGGGCGGAGTCTCGATGAGCACCAGCGGGTTTCCCTCGGCCAGCCGCAGCAGTCGCTGTCGTTGCGCGGGGGTGTGGCCGGGGTGATGCGCGGCGGCGAGCTCGCGCGCCTCGTGCTCGCCGAGCCCGTCGAGCCGACGCTGCGGCACCGCGTCGAATCCGCAGCCGAGGGGATCGGCGCGGGTGCCGAATATGACCACCGATCCCGACTCGCCGACCCGCCGCGCCACCGCGGCCAGGCAGGCGCCGGAGTCGGGATCGAGCCGGTCCGCGTCGTCGACCAGCAGCAGCAGTGGTCGCTCCGCGGCCACCCGGGTGAGCAGGACGAGCACGGCGGTGGACACGGCCAGGCGATCTCCGCTCGGTGGTCCCAGGCGCAGCAGCCCGCGCAGGGCGTCGGCGGCGGCGCCGGGCAATCCGGGGAGGCGGTCGGCCAGCGGCCAGAGCAGTTCGTGCAGCGCCGAATACGGCAACGCGTGCTCGGCCGCGACACCGTGGCAGGTCAGGACCTGGAAATCGGGTGCGCGCCGGGAGGTTTCGCGCAGCAGCGTGGTCTTGCCGATGCCGGGCGGGCCGTGCAGCACCAGCGCCGAGCCGCGGCCCACCCGGGCACCGTCGAGGAGCCGGTTCAGGGCGGCGAGTTCGGGGTCGCGACCACGGCACTCGCCGGGGTCGAGCGGGCTCTCCTCGGGATCGAGCACCGAATCGTGCGGGCGATACGACGGATGAGAACGTTCGTAATCGTCCAGCAATTTCACTGCCCAGTCTCCATATCTCTCGCAATATCGTCCATCACCACTGTTGATGCTGAGCTTCCGAACCGCATCGGTCATTACATCCGTCATACGCCAGCTAATAGGCAATCTGTCGGCATACCCCGTGCGACCTCGGTGAACAGGCCACACCCGATCGGCTGTCAGCCCGCGATGCGATCGGTTCGAGGCACGCAGGGCGGGCGGCGGCGGATCGGGATCAACCGCAGCGCCCGGCCGCCGGTCGAGGTCATCACGATGTCCTCGAGGTCCAGCACCCGCACGCCGTGCACCCGCACCGCGTCCGCCGCCGCACCGTGCGCGGTCACCCCGCCGGCGATCCGGGTCGCGCCCAACACGCCCCCGACCTCCAGCGCCGGGCTGCCCGATCCGTGACTCACGATGCCTCCGACCACGTCGAGGGAGGAGACCCGGCCCGCGCGCCGGATGCTCAGTCCGGCGGCGGGTTCGCCGGTGCCGCGGCCGAGATCGCCGTAGGTGCGCACATCCTCGGCAATACGCAAGCGGCACACCGTGTTCGCGACCGACACTCCGATCGCGCCCGCGCCGTAGGTCGTCACGCTGCGGAAGGCGGCCGTCCCGACACCGCCCCCGCGCAGATCGACGCCGTGCCCGTCTCGGCCGTAGGTGATCACCGGTCCCAGCACCGCGAGCATGCCGATGCGGCCCAGGCTGCGCACCCCGATGCCGCCCGCGCCGGAGGCGGTGATCGATTGCAGGACCAGGCATCTGGTGATCGATCCCCGGTTGTAGAGCGCGATCTGGCGCGGGCCGTAGCAGGCCAGCGGCCCGCCGACGACCAGATCGCCGACATATCCGCCGGGTTGGACCAGCACGGCCGCCTGCACCAGCCAGCCGCGCGCCGCGGAGGTGTCGCCGCCGATGTGCGCCTCGTCGATCGAGAGTTCGTGGACCCACAGCTTGCCGCCGTCACCGTCGTGGCGGCCGCCGGCGACCACCCCGCAGCCCTGCACCGGCGTGCGGCTGGTGCCCACGCGCAGCCCGCGCAGCCGCGCGCTCAGGGCCACGCCGGGATCGAGCTGTCGGTTGACGATCGTGATCGCGCCCTGGCGCGCGCCGCCGCCGCTGCCCGCCGGATGTCCCACGCGGGCGGCGAGATTCGCGGCCTCGACATGCAAGCCATCGATGTCGATCTCCCCGGTGCGCACCATGCCGTCCGCGCGCAGCAGCACCCGGCCGCGGGTGCGCACACCGCGCAGGGCGAGGGTGCCCAGATCGGTTTCGGCGCAGTCGTTGCTGATCGCGATGCCGGTCTCGGGAACCGTCACGGTGAGGTCGGCAACGGTGTTGTCGCGGGTCAGCCGCAGCCCGCCACCCTCGAGCGCGCCGCCGCGCAAGCGCACGCCGGGCGGCAGCGTCACCGCGCCGAGGGTCCGCACGGTTCCGGCGATCCGGATATCGGTCTCCCCCGCCGCGACGGCGGACATCAGTTCAGCGGATGTGGTCACAATCGTCGGTTCGTTCACTGCCGTTTCCCTTTCGGACGCTGCCGATGCCGTCTCGGAGAGAGCTCCGGCGGCCGGATGAAATCCGAACCGCCGGAGCCACCCACGGGCGAATGGGTTGATGGGTTGTCAATTCAGTTGTGATGGATTTCCGCGCATCGAGTGATTACGCGCTACCCGGGAAATGCAGGAAGATCCCGGGCGTGGCCGAGCCGCTCGAGCCGCTCGAGCCCCCGCTACCGAAGAGGCTGAAAGGATTGAGAAAAGAGGGGAATCCGCTCACTGAATTACTTCCTTTCCGAGAAGTAACGCCTTGCGGCGGGTGATCCGAGTGGATCGACCGGAAGCGACGTTATGGAACGGACCCGTCGTGACGTATCCGTCGCCGCATCGGTCATTCATGATCGGAAATGGCAACTGATTCAACGACCTATATGCGTCCACGCCCTTCTCCCTACGGTTCCTTCAGCCACGGAACGGAAAAGGAGATGCCCGATGCCCCGAAAATCGCTCATTGCCCTGACGTGTTCGGTGGCGGCCTGCGCGTGCTGGCCCGGGGCCGCCGCGGCCGATACCCCCGACCCGGTGATCGCGGGGTCGCACCTGCTGAACACCGTCACCTCCGACGACGGGTCCACTGTCACCGGTGTCACGGTCACCGGCGTGCGAACCCTTCGCCTGCAGGTGTTCTCGGCCGCCATGCAGAAGAACGTCGAGGTCGATGTGCAACGCCCGGCCGACACCTCGAGCCCCCACCCGGCCCTCTACCTGCTCAACGGGGGTGGCGGCGGCGAGGATCAGCTGTCGTGGACGCAGCAGACCGACGCGCTGAACTTCATGTCCGACAAGGACGTCAACGTGATCCTCCCGATCGGCGGCAAGTTCAGCTACTACACCGATTGGCGTGCACCCGATCCCGTGCTCGGGGTCAACAAGTGGAAGACGTTCTTCACCGAGGAGTTGCCTCCGCTCATCGACGCCGGTCTGAGTACCGACGGCGCGAATGCCATTGCGGGCCTTTCCACGTCGGGTACCTCGGTACTGCAACTGGCCATCGCCAAGCCCGGATTGTTCCGCTCGGTGGCGGCCTACAGCGGGTGCGCGCAGATCAGCGACCCGGTCGGATACACGTTCGTGAATCTGGCGGTGGAGGCGTGGGGCGGCGGCAACACGGTGAATATGTACGGCCCGCAAGGTGATCCGATGTGGGCCGACAACGACCCGTATGTGCACGCCGACCAGTTGCGCGGCATCAACCTGTTCGTCTCCAGCGGCACCGGGGTGCCCGGTCAGTACGACTATCCCGGCGCGCCGAACGCGGGCAGCATCGCCAATCAGATCGTGCTGGGCGGCGGCATCGAGGCGGCGGTCAACTGGTGCACCCACAATCTCGCCGACCGGCTCGGGCAACTGGGCATTCCCGCCACCTTCGATTTCCAGCCCACCGGCACGCATTCCTGGGGCTATTGGCAGGACGCGCTGAAGAATTCGTGGCCGGTGCTGGCGGCGGGACTGGGCCTGCCCGCCTGAGCGCGCTCAGTCCTCGGTGCCTGCCAAGTCCTGGGCGGCGGCTGGGCCGGGCGGCGCGGGTAGCCCCCGTGTCTGCCCGAGCCGCACCCCGCGCATGTCGGCGTCGTTCAGCACCGCGCCGATGAGGTTCGCGCCGAACAGGTTGGCACGCACCAGGGTCGCGCCGGTGAGGTCGCAGCCCGAGAGGTTCGCCCCGATCAGGTCGGCCGCGCCGAGCAGTGCCCCCGTGAGGTTCGCGCCGCGCAGATCGGCGCGAATGAGCCGGGCCGATTGCAGATCCGCGACGGAGAGGTCGGCGTCGCGCAGGTCGGCGTCCACCAGTTCGGCATGGGCGAGGCGGACCCCGCGCAGCCGGATGCCGGTGAGCACCGGGCCGCGAATGCGAATTCCGGTGAGGTCCATCGGGGCTTCGCGTTTGGGCAGGGCCCGCGGGCGGGCCCGCAATGCCGCGAGGACCGCGGCGATATCGGCGGGCAGGCAATCGAATTCGTCGGGCTCGACGCCCTCGGCGGTCCGCAGTCGCAGAAAGTCGGCGTAGGTCTGCAGGACTCGATTGCGCTCCCGGATCGATCCGTGCATGACCCGATCCAGTTCACGAATCGCCCCGGCGCGCACCAGCACGCCGTCTCTTCCGAGATGGTCGATCGCCGCACTGAATCGTTCGGCCATCTGTTTGTCGCGGTCGACCCAGAATTTGAACACCGCAGCGACGCTAACCGTCCCGTCCGCATTCGACATCGGCCGTGACACCCGCGACGGATTCGCCGACCTATTCGCCGCCGGGGCTCGACTCCTAGCGTCATTCGAGGTGGGTGAGGCAATCGGGGACGAGGCGACCCCGGAAATCGGCAGTGATCTGAAGGAGAAGCCTATGCGTATGTCCAAGAAGACAATTGCGGCCGGCGTGACAGCGGCGCTGGTGGCACTCCCCGCGGCGGGCATACTCGCCGCTCCCGCGGGCGCGACACCCGTCGTCGACGACCCCGACCCGGTCGCGGTGGATGATCCGGCCCCCACGTCCACCCCGGCCGCGACTCCCGCCCCGGCCCCGCCCATCCCGCAGGCCGCCGACATCGGTGGACTGCTACAGACCTACGGCACCGGTTCGGCGGGCGGCGGCGCGGGCGCGGTGAGCGGTGCGCTGGTCGGCGGTGCGGTCGGGTGCGCGATCGGGCTGCCGTTCATCCTGGTCGGCTGCATCGTCGGCGCGCCGATCGGGGCGGCCATCGGGGCGACCCTGGGCGGCCTGATCGGCGGGACCGGCGGCACCATCATCGGAGCCACCGCCAGTGGCTAGACACCACCGACGGGTAGACCTGTCCGAAACGGTGGACGGAGGCCGCGCCGACACCAATGACGTTGTCGACCCGACCATTCCGGCGCGGGCGATCCGTTCGGACAGAAACCGGCCGGGTGGGGTTCTGTGCCCCGCCCGGCCGGTGCTCACCGCGGCGACCTCACTGGATGGGCTCGGCCTGCGGGAAGGTCCAGCTGCCGTCGAGAATGCTCTGCTGCGGACGGTACAGGCGCACCATGTAGTTCCAGCCCGGCATGATGGGCAGGCAGTTGGGGATGGTCCCGTCGCAGCCGCCGAAGCGGATGTCCACCGAGCCGTCGGGGTTGGTCTTGGCGGTCTGGTTGTTGACCGAGTAGGAGTTGAACGGATTGGCCTCGTAGTAACCCTGCGCGTTGTAGAGGCTGACCGACCAGAAACCGTCCACGGGAACGTCTTTCACATGCAGGCGGTAATCCACCGTGCCGTCGTTGCGCGGCGGGGTGACATTGAGATAGATGGCGTCCTTCTCCGGGTTGCCACCCCATGCCGACGCCGCGCCGATCAGATGCCGCACCTCGTCGACCTGTCCGCGCGGCCCGAACGCGCCGTT
Source organism: Nocardia sp. NPDC004722 (assembly GCF_053601505.1). NCBI lineage: Bacteria > Bacillati > Actinomycetota > Actinomycetes > Mycobacteriales > Nocardiaceae > Nocardia > Nocardia sp. NPDC004722. Next base: position 4,793 of record NZ_JBSGBY010000260.1, on the reverse strand, counting down.
GGTATTCGGCAGCGTCGCCGCGAGCGTCAGCAGCGCGTTGCGGACGGTGTCCTGACTGGCGGTGTCCCACTGCGGAATCTCCAACGTGCCCTTGGCCGATTGCTCGACCTTGATGGCGTCCTGCAACCCGTGCACCGCGTCCAGGTCCGCGGGGTTGTTCGGATCGGCGAAGATGCGGATGCCCAGCAGGACGTAGCGGGTGCCGATCTGCTTGCGGTCGAAGGTGTGCTTGCCGGGGGTGTAGACGACCTCGGGCGTGTATTCGTCCTCGTCGATGACCTGCATGGACATGAACCGCTTGCCCGGGTCGGGCAGGGTGACGGTGACCGGTCCGGCATCCAGGTCGAATATCGCGCTGGAATAGAGCGTGTCGCGGTTGAGGCGGATCACGCTCTGCGCGTCGATGGGCGCGAGACCGCGATTGTGCGTGAAGGTCCCCGTTCCGCCGCTCTTCTGGGCCAGGGCGGCGAACTCGCGATCGGTCTCGGCCCGCACGAAGTTGTCGGCGGTGACGGTGATCGGCTGATTGAGCGGATAGTTGGTCGCGGTGGTGCTGGGCGCGGCGGATTTCGTAGTGCTGGAGGCATTGTCGCCGGAGCTGCCGCAGCCGGTGACGAGCATCGACACCGAGGCCACTCCGGCCACGAGCGCGACACTCCGTCCGAGCGTGCGCCGCAGCGCCTTTCCGGGACAGATCGAAGGCATGGTCATCCTCTTCTTCAGAAGGTTCAGCGGCTTGTCAACGGGAACGGCAGGCGATCAGGCGGGTTGGATGTCGGGCAGCTTCCAGGTCTTGGCCAGCAGCGGCGGCTGGGGTCCGTAGAAGCGGGCCATGATCTCGGCCTTGCGCCCGGCCTTGGTGGGCAGCCAGTTGGATTTGCCGTCCGCGGGCGGATTGGGACCGATGTGGATGTCGACCGATCCGTCGGCGTTGGTGTGGATCCCGGGCGTATTGGAGGCGCGGCTGGCCCAGTCGACATCCTTGATGAGGGTGTGCGTTTCGCGGTCGTAGGCCGTGATCGACCAGTACAGGCTGACCGGGACGTTCGGGGGGACGGTCAGTGTGTAGTTCCGGCCGCCGTCGATGTCCTTGCCGTCCTTGTCCTGGATGGCGACCAGGTAGAACTGGCCCGCGCCCAGGGATTTGGCCGCGAAGTAGACGAACGAATAGGTGAGCCCGCGCGCGTCCACCGGATAGATCGAGGTGTCGGAATAGCCGTCCTGCATCGAGGTGACGAGGTGCTGATCGACGGGCAGCGCCCAATGGGAATTGTCGTAGAAGCCCGGGGTGAACGCCTGCACGTAGCGTTGTTCGAGCCACGTATGCGCGTCGGCGGCTCCGGCTTCCATCAGGCCGAGCACACGTGAATCAGGCTGGTAGGGCGCGCCTTTGACGATTCCCAGCGTCCCGACCTGATCGATCATCGCCCGGTCGCGGTCCAGCCACGACTCGTTCTGCACCTGCCGGTTGAGGGCGCTGAAGAAGTCGCGGTTGTAGGGGATCGCGGCGTCGAATTCCTTGCCGGAAGCATCGACGTACGACGTCGGAGGCGGGTTGCCCGCCGCGTCGAGGCGATAGAGACCCGCGCGCTTGCCGTAGGCCACCGCCGCGGCGATGTCGGCGTCGCTGCCGCTCTTCAGATTCGAGCGCAGCAGCGCGAATCCGGCCTTGGTCTCCGAGCGCAGCGCGATGAAACCGTCGGGCACCGGCGCGTCGTAGCCGGGCGGCAGGATCAGGTAGCGCCCGCCCCGGCCCTGGTCCGTTCCGGCCGGTCCGACGTCGGCGAGCGGGGTCTGCCACGCCGTGTCGATGGACCCGGTGATCGTGGAATCGCCTTCGGCGGGCGGGACGTCGAGCACCATCGGTCCGGCGGAGGTGTCGTAGAACGCCATCAAGTAGATCGCGTTCGGGTTCGGGGTGAGGGTCTGGTTCTTCCAGTCCAGCAGCTTCGACCAGTACACGAATTGGTTCGCGCCGCCGCCGATTCCGATCGCGGCCTGCAGCATCCGATCGAAGTTCACGATCGGCATGCCCCAGACGACCGCCTCGAACGCGCGCGAGGACACCAGCGCATCGTCGACGGATCCCTTGCCCGCACCGGCGGATCCGTCGGCCCGCGTGGACCCGGAGGAATCGTCGTCGTCACGTTTCGATACCGCGACCGCTCCGCCCCCGATCACCGCACCGACCACCGCTGAGGCCGCAGCACCCAGCAATGCCGCTCGACGTGACACAGTTCGCGTCGAACTGGCAGGTAGATCACCCTTTGAAGGTTCGGACTCCATATCACAACCCTAAATCAGCAAACTCTCAGCCAGCTCACCCTCGACGGGTGAGTTCTGCCGTCTCCCGGCCTCACCGACGCTAGAAAGCTCGCCGAACCCGCCGCATCGGTCGCCGAATACGTCTGCCAGGGTTGACCCGAAACTGACACATTGAGAGGCTTCAGCTTTCGACATCTCGAGGCATGGGAAGTTGGTGCGGCATGGAGGCCGACGCAGTGAATCAATCCGGCATGTCGTCGTTTTCGACGATCACCTACTCGGTCGAGGACGCGATCGCGACCATCACCTTGAACCGTCCCGCCGCGCGCAACGCCTTCACGCTGACGATGGCCGACGAACTGGCGGCCGCCCTGTCCGCCGCGGATCTCGACGATGACGTGCGCGTCGTGGTGCTGACCGCCGCCGGTGACTACTTCTGCGTCGGAATGGATTTCGCCGAACCGCTGCTCGGCGAGGTCGACGACCCGGACTGGGACGAACCGGCCACCCGGGTCGTCCGTCCGATGACGAACCTCAACAAACCGGTCATCGTCGCGATCCAGGGCGCCGCCGTCGGCGTCGGCATCTCCATGACGCTGGCCGCCGATTTCCGATTGGCCAGCGACACCGCACGTTTCGGCTTCGTGTTCGCCCGCCGCGGCCTGTTCCCCGAGGGCGGCTCCACCTGGTTCCTACCCCAGCTGGTCGGGCTGGCGAAAGCCAAGGAATGGATGCTCACGGGCCGTCTTTTCGAGGCCCCGGAAGCCCTCGCGGCCGGGCTCCTGACCAGCGTCCACTCCCCCGCCGAACTGCTGCCCGCCGCCTACGCCCTGGCCCGCGACCTGGCCGTCAACATCGCGCCCGTCTCCGCCGCCGTCATCCGCCGGTCCCTGGTGGCCATGACCGCCCACGGCGATCCCGAACAGGCCTTCGCCCTGGACAAGCAGGCCATCCCCTTCGCCGCCGCCAGTTCCGATGTCGCAGAGGGCATCTCGTCGTTTCTCGAGAAACGCGCACCGCGTTTCACCGGCGTCCCCCGCACCGATATCCCACACCTGCCCGACTGGCTGCCCCACTGACCCGTGCCGCTCAACGGCTCAGGCGCATACCGCCGTCGAAGTCGACGGCGGCCAGGTCGGTGCGGTCACCGAGGCCGAGTTTGACGAAGACCCGGGACAGGTGGTGCCCGACGGTGCGGGGGCTGATGAGCAGTCGCGCGCCGATCTCGCGATTGGTGAGGCCGCTGGCGGCCAGGCGCGCGATCCGAAGTTCCTGCGGTGTCAGCGGATTCGCGCGAACCCCCGCGGAGGTGACGGATCTGTCGCCCGCCAGTTCGAGCTCCCGGCGTGCCCGCTCCGCCCACGGCGTCGCGCCGAGCTGCTCGAAACCCTGTAGGGCCGAACGCAATCGGGTCTGCGCCTCGGTCGGCCGCCGGGTCCGCCGCAGCCATTCGCCGTACAGCAACTCGGCGCGGACCTGCCGTGTGGGCCACGTCGACGTCGGGGCCGCCAGGGCCTCGAGGTAGTACCTCTCCGCGTCGGCGTCGTCGGCCAGCAGGGCGCGCGCGGTCGCGACGGCGGTGACCGCCCAGTCGGCCCCGGTTCGATCACGCCAGCACTCCAGAATCGCCGAATGCGTTCGCGCGGTGTCGATTCGACCGGCACGCACGGCGGCCTCCACCGCATCCACCGCCGTCAACGCGGCGAACACCGGATGCCCGGCCGGACCGGTGGGCGTGGCGATCTCGGTCAGCTCCCGCAGCGCGGTCTGCGGGTCTCCCGCGCCCAGGGCGAGCAGCGCGCGCACCCAGTAGACCGGTGCGACCAGTGAACGCGCATTACGGCCAGTACTGGCGTCCAAGGTTCTCGCACAACAGGATTCGGCCTGCACGACATCGCCGCGGACAGCGGCCAGCCAGCCCAGCACCGTGGCGGCCAGGGCAACGGTGTTCGGCGTCTCCTGGCCCTCGCTCAGCCGCAGAGCCTCCGTGGCGGCGGCCTCGGCCTCACCCCAACGACCGGTGAAGGCATTCAGGGTGGCCAGCTGTGCGAGCGTGTTGGCCAGCCAGGACACGTCGCCGCGTGCGCGCAGCGCGGGCACCGCCGCGCGCAGCATCCGGTCCACCTCGTCCGAACGGCCCAGGGCCACAGCCAATGCGGGCGGCGGAATCCGCCAGGGCGCGGCCACCGGGTCCACGCCGGAGACGTCCATCAGCGCGGCCTGCGACCGTTCGTCGAAGCCGCTGCCGACCGCCCATGCCGCCCGGTCCGCGAGGCGCTCGAGCTCGGCCGCGGTGGCGGGGTCGGCCATGCGCGCGTCCCGCAGCAGCAGGTCCCACGCCAGCGCGTTGTCCCCCTGCGACAACTCCGACAGTCCCTCGATGCCACCGCCCGCCCGTGTCACCAGCTCGCGCGAACCCCGGGATTCCGCTTTCGCCCGCAGTCCGCGCGCGAGGACGGCGTCGCCGCCCTGCCAGGCCAGGCGGGTGGCGCGGGCCAGCCGGATGGCGGCCGCGGTGTCGGTGATCG
>NZ_JBSGBY010000259.1:0-11179 GCF_053601505.1 Nocardia sp. NPDC004722 | reverse complement strand
GCGGCATTACGACGCACTGGGATTGTTGCGGCCCGCCCGGGTCGACTCGTGGACCGGGTATCGGTACTACGCGGCGGCGCAGTTGTCGCGGCTCAATCGGATCATCGCGCTGAAGGAGCTCGGCTTCAGCCTGCACCAGGTGGGTGCGGCGCTGGACGCCGAGGTCGGGATCGCCGAGCTGCAGGGCATGCTCCGGCTGCGACAGGCCGAACTGGCCGAGACCGTCGCGACCGCGACCGCACGACTGGCCCATGTCGAGACGAGGCTCCGAACCATCGAGAACGAGGGAACCATGCCCATCGCCGAGGTCGTCGTCAAATCCCTGCCCACCATCCGGGTGGCCGTCGCCCGCGGCCTGGCCGACAGTTTCGACCCGAGCCATATCGGGCCCGTCATCGGCCCGCTCTACCGAGACCTGCACGGACGGCTGGAAGCACTGAGCATCGAGGTGACCGGACCCGATATCGCCCTGTACGAATCCGACGGTGACGGTGAACCGGGCAGCCGGGTCGTCATCCACGCCTGCGTCGCGGTCTCGGCGGCCCCGGGTTCGGTACCCGGCGTGGAGATCCTCGACCTACCCGCGATCGAGCGCGCCGCGACCATTGTTCATCACGGTTCGATGGACCGGGTGCTGACCACGATTCAGACCCTCGCCCGCTGGATAGAGACCTCCGGCCACCAGGCCGACCGCCTCGGCCGCGAGCTCTACCTCGAATCCTGCGGGCCGCAGGAGGATTGGGTGACGGAAATCCAATGGCCGCTCCGGTAGTTCAGACGATGCGTTCGCGCAGCCAATCCGGGATTTCGTCGCCCGCCCGCGGGTAGGTGGCCAGTTCACGACGGCACTCGTCGGGCTCCGGGAGCGGCAGCCAGTCGGGTACTTCCTTGAACGACAAGGTGAACTGGGCCTTGGAGGACGCGGCCTGCAACACCACCTGGCCGCTGAGCCAGGTGCCGGTCATCTGGTCGTAGCAGACTTCCTTGAGCCGGTTGAGCAGCATGAGGGTCTCCTCGGAGGGTTGCAGTTCCTCCGGTTCGGCATCGGTGATGTCGACCTGAATCCCGGTATGGCCGTCATCGCCGACCAGGCAGAACCACAGCACCGCGAGCTGCCAGTTCTCCGGCAGCGCATCGGTGAGCGCGCTGACCAGGGCGCTCTCGACCATGTCGCGATCGGCCGAGCGAGGCGCGCCGGGAGCGGCGGGCGCGGCGGCGGGTTCGTCCTCGAGCGCGCGCACCACCAGGTCCGGGTGATGGCGGCGCATGGCCTCCACCACGGCCGGGACCGGGACGGCTAGTCGCTCGGGCACGATGTAGAGCGGGCGTTCCGGATGCTTGCGCGCGGCGACGTCGCCGAGAGCCCGCACCCGGTCGTGGAATTCGGCGGGATCGCGCAGCACCACCTCCGCGAATCGTTCGGTGTGGCCGCCCTTGCGCAGTCGGCCGATGCCCAGCCGCAGGCGTTCCACCTCCGCCCACGCCACATGCGGATAGCCGCGGTAGGTGAAGCCCTGATCGGTGATCAGCAGCGTCGGCTGCGGCCGCACCAGATCGTCGAGCATGGCGTACACCCCGAACCCGAACAACGCCATGGCGACACCGCCCAGCACCCGCATGACCATGTGCTCATCACCGTCGAACACCACGAATCCGGGCAGCGCGGTCATCAGTAGGAAGAAGACCAGCGCGACTGCCGCACCCGTTCTCGACGGGTAGTACTCGGTGATCGGTTCGCGCCCCGAAGCTTGCACCCCCCTGACGCTAGCCGAAACGAGCCGAAGGCAACACCGCCGTTATCACCGGGCATCGTATCCGCTATGCCCGTTTCGGCCGCCCCAATGGATTTCGTACCGTGGTGTCGATACGTCGCTCAGGGGTGCGGCCAATACTCCCGCCAGTCCGCAGCGGCCAGCGCCCGGCGGTCCCCCCGCGCGATCTCGGCGGCGTCCTCGGCCGCGCGAATGCGTTCCGCGAAGCCGAGAGTGGCCTTGCGCAGCCGCTCCTCGGCACTGTCCGGCCCGCCCAGCTCGACGACCCGCAGCGCGTCCGGGATCAACTCCTGCGGTAAACCGGCCTTGATACCTCGCGAGCGAACCTTCTCCGCCAGTGCCAGCGCGGGTTGCGCCATGGCGATGCCGTCCAGGCAGGAGCGCCGCGCCTTCTCCGCGGATTTCCGCTCCTCCCAAGCCTTTTCCTGCGCCGCGATCTTGTCGGCCACCGCGGCGTCCGGGTCGATGCCGTAGTCGCCGCGCTCCCCCAGCAGATGCGGGCTGCGGTGCACCAGCTTGGCGACCAGCGCCGCCGCCACCTCCGCCACCGTGAATTCCCCTGCGGCCTCGGCGATCCGGGAGTGGAACAGCACCTGCAACAGCAGATCCCCCAACTCCTCCTTGATCGTCTCCGCATCCTCGGCCTGAATGGCGTCGAGCAGCTCGTAGGTCTCCTCGAGCAGATAGGGCCGCAGCGAATCGTGCGACTGCGTCACCTCCCACCCGCCGAAATTCCACAGCCGATCCATGACATCGACCGCCTCGCCGAGCGCCTGGGTCATAGCCGCGATATCCGCCGCCTCGCCACCCGTCTGTTCAGGGCTCATCGGGGGGCGAGCACCTCCGGGGCGACCTTGACATCGACCGCGCCCGGGGCCTTTCCGTCCAGGGCGAGCAGGAAGTCGGCGACGAATTGCAGGACCTGGACGTCGCGGACGCGGGCGGCGCCGACGCTGTCCTCGATGCGGGGCAGCGGGAGTTGGACGATGCCGGTGGTGGGCCGGTAGGTGGCGTTGGGGTACAGGCGCTTGAGACGCAGCTGCTTGGAATCGGGCAGCTGCAGCGGCGATACCTTCAGAGTGGTTCCGGTGACGCCGATTTCGGCGATGGCGTATTCGCGGGCCAGCAGGCGGAGCTTGGCGACCGACACCAGGCGGCCGACCTCGAGCGGCAGCGGGCCGTAGCGGTCGACGAGTTCCTCGACGACCGCGGTGAGCGCCGAATCATCCTGGGCGGCGGCCAGTTTGCGGTACGCCTCGAGCCGCAGCCGGTCGGAGGCGATGTAGTCCGGCGGGATGTGCGCGTCGACCGGCAGGTCGATGCGGACCTCCCTGACCTCCTCGTCCACCGTGATCGGGCGGCCGTCGGCGGCGGCGCGGTACGCCTCCACCGCCTCGCCCACCAAGCGCACGTACAGGTCGAAGCCGACGCCGGCGACATGGCCGGACTGCTCCGCGCCGAGCACATTGCCCGCGCCGCGAATCTCGAGGTCCTTCATGGCCACCGCCATGCCCGCGCCCAGATCCGAGTTCTGCGAAATGGTGGCGAGCCGGTCGTAGGCGGTCTCGGTGAGCGGCTTCTCCGGCGGATACAGGAAGTAGGCGTAGCCGCGCTCCCGGGACCGGCCGACGCGGCCGCGCAACTGGTGCAGCTGCGAAAGACCCAGGGTGTCGGCGCGTTCCACCAGCAGCGTGTTGGCATTGGAGATGTCCAGGCCGGTCTCGATGATGGTGGTGCACACCAGCACATCGAATTCCCGCTCCCAGAAGCCCTGCACGGTCTTCTCCAGCATGTCCTCGTTCATCTGCCCGTGCGCGACCACGACGCGCGCTTCGGGCACCAGGTCGCGAATCCGCTTGGCGGCCTTGTCGATCGAGGCCACCCGATTGTGCACGTAGAACACCTGGCCGTCGCGTAGCAGTTCGCGGCGGATGGCCGCGGCCACCTGCTTGTCGTTGTACGCGCCCACATAGGTGAGCACCGGATGCCGTTCCTCGGGCGGGGTGAGAATCGTCGACATCTCGCGGATGCCCGCCAGCGACATCTCCAGGGTGCGCGGAATCGGCGTGGCGGACATGGTGAGTACGTCCACGTGCGTGCGCAGCGCCTTGATGTGCTCCTTGTGCTCGACGCCGAAACGCTGCTCCTCGTCGATGATGACCAGGCCCAGGTCCTTCCACCGCACACCGGTCTGCAACAGCCGGTGCGTGCCCACCACGATGTCGACGTCCTTGGTGGTCATGCCCTCCAGGATCTCGCGCGATTCGGCGGCGTCGGTGAAGCGCGACAGGCCCTTCACCACCACCGGGAACCCGGCCATGCGCTCGGTGAAGGTCTGCAGATGCTGTTGCGCCAGCAGCGTTGTCGGCACCAGCACGGCGACCTGCTTACCGTCCTGCACCGCCTTGAACGCCGCGCGCACCGCGATCTCGGTCTTGCCGTAGCCGACGTCACCGCAGACCACCCGGTCCATCGGCACTGTCTTCTCCATATCCGCCTTCACCTCGGCGATGGCGGTGAGCTGATCGATGGTCTCGGTGAACGCGAACGCGTCCTCCATCTCCTGCTGCCACGGCGTATCCGGGCCGAAGGCGTGGCCGGGCGCGGCTTGGCGGACGGCGTAGAGCTGCACCAGCTCGGTGGCGATCTCGCGAACCGCCTTGCGCGCCTTGCGTTTCGTGTTCTGCCAGTCCGACCCGCCCAGCTTGGACAGGCTCGGCAACTCGCCGCCGACATACCGCGACAGCTGATCGAGCGAGTCCATCGGCACGAACAACCGGTCCCCCGGCTGGCCGCGCTTGCTGGGCGCGTACTCGATGACCAGGTATTCGCGCCGGGCGCCGGCGATGGTGCGCTCGATCATCTCCACGAAACGGCCGATGCCGTGCTGATCGTGCACCACCATGTCCCCGGCGGTGAGCGCCAGCGGATCGACCTGGTTGCGGCGCTTGGCGGGCAGCCGCTTGCCCTCGCCGGGCGCGGTGACCCGGTTGCCGGTGAGATCGGATTCGGCGATCACCACCAACTTGGCGTCGTCGAACACGATGCCGTCGTGCAGCGAACCGCACAGCACGCCGACCACGCCCGGCGCCGGCGCGGAACCGGATTCCAGCGCCGCGGCGGGCACCTCGGCGTCGGCGAGACGTTCCAGAATGCGTTGCGCCGTACCGTGTCCCGCCACCACGATGACCGCGCGGCCGCCGGTGACGACCTGCGCGCGCAACGAGGCGAAAATGGTGGCGACCAGTTCCTCGGAGCCGCGCGCGGAGGCGGCGGCCAGCACCGGCAGCACGATCTCGTCGGGATGGTCGGCGGCCAGCGGGCTCAGCGTCCACCAGGGCAGTCCGCGCCGTTCGGCGTCCGCGTGCACGACATCCAGGCCGCGATAGCCCGACGCCGCCAGATCCAGGCCGTGCGCGCCCAGCGGCGCGGCCCCGCCGAAGGAGGCCGCCGTCCACGACGCCTCCAGGAACTCCTCGCCGGTGCGCACCAGATCGGCGGAGCGGGTGCGGACCTTCTCCGGATCGCACAGCAGCACATGGGTTTCCGCGGGCAGCACATCCACCAGCAGTTGCAGCTCGCCGGGCTGCAGCACCGGCAGCAGCGCCTCCATGCCCTCCACCGGGATGCCCTCGGCGATCTTGTCCAGCATCTCGACGAGGGCGGCGTCCGCCGGATTCTCGGCGGCCACCCGGGCGGCGCGCTCGCGAAGTTCGGTGGTGAGCAACAGTTCCCGGCACGGCGGCGCGACGACCAGCTCGACCGGCACCTCGTGGATGGAGCGCTGATCCTGCACCGAGAAGGCCCGCAGCTCCGAGACCTCGTCGCCCCAGAACTCCACGCGCACCGGATGATCGGCCGTCGGCGGGAAGAGGTCCAGGATGCCGCCGCGCACCGCGAACTCGCCGCGCTTGCCGACCATGTCGACCCGCTCGTAGGCGAATTCCACCAGCCGCATGAGCAATTCGTCGAAGTCGAACTCCGCGCCGCGGCGCAATACGATCGGCTCGATCTCGCCCAGTCCGGCGGCCATCGGCTGCATGAGCGAGCGCACCGTGGTCACCACCACCCGCAGCGGCCCCGACGTGCCCGGATCCTCCGGATGCGCCAGCCGCCGCAACACCTGCAACCGCCGCCCGACCGTGTCCGCCCCCGGCGACAGCCGCTCGTGCGGCAGTGTCTCCCACGACGGGAACAGCGCGACCGTGTCCCCCAGAATCTCGGTGAGCTCAACGGCGAGATCGTCGGCCTCACGCCCGGTGGCCGTCACCACCAGCAGCGGCCGCTGCCCCGCAATGGTCGAGGCCACGAACGGCCGCACCGCCGAAGGCGCGACCAACATCGCGGACTCCCGCCCGATCAGGCTCGTGACCTGCTGCAATGCGGCATCTTCAGCGGCCACCGCAGCCAGGCCAGCCAGGGGTGGACGATGAGTGGACATGCGGCGGACTCCTCGGCGCAGACAGCGATCCAGACGACCAACCGAGTCTAGTCACCCGCAATGACAGCTTCAGCACACCTACACCCCGGCCGTGCTTGGATGACTGTCATGTCCTATGCGACCGATCCGCGGGTGGACGCCTACATCGACTCCTTGCCCGACTGGCAGCAGGAGATCTGCCTCCAGGTCCGCGACCTCGTCCACGAAGCGGACCCCGCGGTCGAGGAAACGATCAAGCGCACGACCCGCCCCTACTTCGTCCTCGACGGCAATATCTGCGCGCTGCTCGGCACCAAGAAGGCCGTCGACATCTTCCTCTACGACGGCGGGATCGTTCCCGATCCGGAAGGCATCATCACCGGCGGCCACGACAACAAGACCGCCCGCATGATCGCCGTCGCCGAGGGCGAAACCCTCAACGCCCCAGCCCTACTCGCCATGTTCCGCGCGATCACCGCCAACAACCGCGCGGGTGGCTGGCGAAAACTGAAGGGCTGAGACTGGACTCTCGGGTTTCACCTTGGGGTTTCAGGGGCTTGCCCCTGAGAGTCCCGAGAGTTGGTTATTGCACGTAGCGGCGGAGGCGGCGGGCCGCGAACTCTCGGAAGTACGCCACCTTCTCGTCCGGGACGATCGAGGGCAGCAGGAAGAAACATGCCCGCTCCATGCGGGTCGCCATCTGGTCGATGCTTTCGGTGCTGACCGCCACGATGTGGACGCCCGTCGTCATCTCCTGCAGCAGCAGGCCGATGGTCTCCGGATCCAGGTCGGACTTCAAATCACCTTGGGCGATAGCGCGTTCGGCGAGCAAACGGTGCGTCTCACCCCACGTCTTGGCGATATTGTCGCCCGTCGCGCCGCGATAGTCGCCGATCTGGTGGGTGAGCTTGAGCATCGCCCCGACCATCGGATCGTTCATCGTCAGATCCGCCACCACGTAGGTGATCCCGATGCACGCCTCGAGCGCGGGCACCCGGGGATCGAAGAATCCCTGGCAGGCGCTGACCAGTCGCTCGTTGCCCTGATCGACAACCGCGCGGGCCAGTTCTTCCTTGGAGCCGAAGTGAAAGTACAAGGCGCCCTTGGTCACATTCGACTGCGCGATGATCTCCGACAGGGACGCGTTCGCGTAGCCGAGCCGCAAAAAGACATCCGCCGCGCCCGCGAGCACGGAATCGCGAGTGATCTCCGCACGCGCTTGCCTAGCCATCAGATCCGCCTGTCATCAAACCAGCCATCCTGAAGTAGACCGACATCCCGAAGTTGACCGACATCACAGTTCGAACAGCACTCGAAGGATGGGTGAACCGTACCACCCGGCTGCGCGCTGCCAGCCGATTCGAGCATTCGACCCGTCCTCCTTCGCAATTCGCTGGTTAACTGTCCAGTTCTGCCCCGCTAGGACAGACATATCAGACCAAAGTTCAGACCGCCGGGTTCGATAACCCCTTGCCGCTCGGCCATTCCGACTTCAGTACGGGCTCGGCCTCCAAATGCGTGAGCCCGTTCCAGCACAGGTTCACCAGATGCGCGGCCACCACTTCCTTGGACGGCTGGCGCTCGTCCAGCCACCAGGTCGCCGCCGTCGCAACCATTCCCACCAGCGCCTGCCCGTACAGCGTCGCCAGATTCGGATCCAGACCGCGGCGCTCGAAGTCCCCGGCGAGAATGTGCGCCACCTGATTCACGGCCTCGTTGAGCAGAGACGAATACGTCCCTTCTGCCGCCGACACCGGTTGATCCCGCATCAGAATCCGGAAGCCGTCGGTGCGCTCCTCCATATAAGTGAGCAACGCCAGCGCCACCTGCTCGAGCCGCACCCGCGACCGGTTGTTGCTCAGCGAGGCCGTGATCATCGCCAGCAACATCGACATCTCGCGGTCGACCACCACCGCGTAGAGCCCTTCCTTACCCCCGAAGTGCTCGTACACCACCGGTTTCGACACCTGCGCCCGCGCCGCGATCTCCTCGATCGAGGTCGCGTCGTACCCGCGCTCCGCGAACAGCGCCCGCCCGATCTCGATGAGCTGCTGGCGGCGCTGGGTACCGGTCATGCGCGCCCGCACGGGCCTCGCACCCTCGCCAGCCGTCATCGCTCACCTGCCCTTTCGCCCTGCCCCCGGGCGCCTTCGCCCGGGGTGCGGGGCCGTCGGCCGCCGCGCTGTCGTGAGTAGCCTATCGACAGACACGTCCGAATCTATGTAAGCGGTTCGACGTTGAGGGGTAGTTCATGCGAGGATCAGACCCGCATGACGCTGCAATCCGCCGTGGTGTAATGGCAGCACAACTGATTTTGGTTCAGTTAGTTCAGGTTCGAGTCCTGGCGGCGGAGCTCACGAGCAGGGTCTATATGGTTTGACCCGCACATTGCTTTCCAGCACACGATGACCGGCAGCCGAGGGAGATCCATGCCACAGCAGACCGCCGTCGTCGTTCTCGCCGCCGGAGCCGGAACCCGAATGCGGTCCAAGACACCCAAGGTGTTGCACCCGCTCGCCGGTCGGAGCATGCTCGCCCACGCGTTGCATGCCGCGCACGAGATCGATCCGACGTCGCTCATCACCGTGATCGGCCACGACCGCGAAGCGGTCGGCGACGCGGTCGGCAAGGTAGGGGCGGAACTGGGCCGCCAGATCACCCTGGCGGTACAGGAAGAACAGCGTGGCACCGGGCACGCCGTGCAGTGCGCGCTCGAGGTCATGCCCGACGATTTCGCCGGCGACGTGCTCGTCACCTACGCCGATGTGCCGCTGCTGGACGGGCACACCCTCAACGCGCTGCTCGACGAGCACCGCAGCTATTCCGACGGATCCGCCGTCACCGTACTGACTTTCGAGCCCGACGACCCGAACGGCTACGGCCGCATCGTGCGCGACGCCGAGGGTCGCATGATGGAGATCGTCGAGCACGCCGACGCCACTCCGGCGCAGGCCGCCATCACCGAGGTCAACTCCGGCGTCTATGTCTTCGACGCGGCCGTGCTGCGAATCATGATCTCGCGCATCGATACCGCCAACGCGCGGCATGAGCTCTACCTCACCGATGTGCTCAAGCTGGCCCGCGAGGCCGGGCATCCGGTGCACGGCGCGCGCCTGCTCGACCACGCCAAGGTCACCGGCGTGAACGACCGGGTGCAGCTGGCCGGGGCCGCGCGCACCCTCAACCGCTACATCCTGGAACGGCACATGCGCGCCGGGGTCACCATCATCGATCCGGGCACCACCTGGATCGACGGGAACGTGGTGATCGGCCGCGACGCCGTCATCCGCCCGGGCGTACAACTGTTGGGCGACACCGTGATCGGTGAGGACGCCGAGATCGGACCGGACTGCACGCTCACCGATGTCACCGTCGGCGACGGCGCGAAGGTGGTCCGCACACATGGCGAGAAGGCCAAGATCGGCCCGGGCGCGAGCGTCGGCCCGTTCGCCTATCTGCGCCCCGGCACCTCGCTCGGCGAGAAGGGCAAGATCGGCACCTTCGTGGAGACGAAGAACGCGACGATCGGCACCGGCTCCAAGGTTCCACACCTGACTTATGTGGGCGACGCCACCATTGGCGAATACAGCAATATCGGAGCGTCCAGCGTTTTCGTCAATTACGACGGGGTCAAGAAGCACCACACCACCGTGGGTTCGCATGTTCGCACGGGCAGCGACAATATGTTCGTCGCCCCGGTCACCGTGGGTGACGGCGCGTACTCCGGGGCGGGTACTGTACTGCGCAGAAATGTTCCACCGGGAGCGCTCGCGGTCTCGGGTGGTGCACAACGCAACCTGGAAGGCTGGGTGCAGCGCAATCGCCCCGGCACCGATGCAGCCCGGGCGGCCGAAAAAGCCCTCAGGGAGCCCCCGGAAGAACCGGGAACCACCGAGATATCCGACTAGAAAAAGGATGGCGAACGTCAGTGACCGCGTTCTCTACCGACAACCAGAAGAATCTGATGCTGTTCTCGGGGCGCGCTCATCCTGAGCTCGCCGAGGCAGTGGCCAAGGAACTCAACGTCCACGTCACTCCCCAGACCGCCCGCGATTTCGCGAACGGTGAGACCTTCGTCCGGTTCGAGGAATCGGTCCGCGGCTCCGACGCCTTCGTGCTGCAGAGCTTCCCGGCCCCGCTCAACCAGTGGGTCATGGAGCACCTCATCATGATCGACGCGCTCAAGCGCGGTTCGGCCAAGCGCATCACCTCGGTGCTGCCGTTCTACCCGTACGCCCGCCAGGACAAGAAGCACCGCGGCCGCGAGCCCATCTCCGCTCGCCTGGTCGCCGACCTGCTCAAGACCGCGGGCGCGGACCGCATCATCACCATCGACCTGCACACCGATCAGATCCAGGGCTTCTTCGACGGCCCGGTCGATCACATGCACGCGCAGGTGCAGCTGGCCGAGCACATCCGCACCAACTACGACCTGTCCAACATCACCGTCGTCTCCCCCGACGCCGGTCGCGTGAAGGTCGCCGAGAAGTGGGCCAACTCGCTCGCCGACGCGCCGCTGGCGTTCATCCACAAGACCCGCGACCCGCTGGTGCCCAACCAGACCGTGTCCAACCGCGTGGTCGGTGAGGTCGAGGGCCGCACCTGCATCCTGATCGACGACATGATCGACACCGGTGGCACCATCGCCGGCGCGGTCAAGGTGCTCAAGGAGGCGGGCGCGGGCGACGTGGTCATCGCCGCCACCCACGGCATCCTGTCGCACCCGGCCGCCGAGCGTCTCGCCAACTGCGGGGCCAAGGAGGTCGTGGTCACCAACACGCTGCCGATCGACGAGGACAAGAAGTTCCCCACGCTGACCGTGCTGTCGATCGCGCCGCTGCTGGCGCAGACGATCCGCGAGGTCTTCGAAAACGGTTCCGTGACGGGGCTTTTCAACGGGAACGCGTAACATCGGCCCGGGCTCGATGCCCTGCTCGGACACCAGCAGTCGCCGGATGCGCTGGTATTCGTCGAGCGCCTCGGTGCG
>NZ_JBSGBY010000258.1:0-11219 GCF_053601505.1 Nocardia sp. NPDC004722 | reverse complement strand
TGAGTGTCGCCCGACACGATCAGCACGTGCTCGGCGCTGCCGGTGGCCAGCACCGCCTGCGCGACCTGCACCGCGTTGAGCACGCCGGTGCCCGCGTTCTGCAGGTCGAAGGAGACCGACCGCGGGTCCTCCTTCACGTAGTCCAGCCCGATGCCCGCGGCCTTCTGAATGAGCGCCGACACGGCGGGCTCGACGGTATTGCTGTCGCGGAAGATGCCCGCGTTGATCATCACGCCGACCTGCCCGGGCTCCACGCCCGCGCTCTCCATGGCGCGGCGCGCGGCCCGGCCGCTGAGCTCCACGATGCTGAAAGTGTCGGTGTCCCGGCTGATTCCGGTGGATTTGATGCGCACGCCCATGTTCGTAGACCTCAGACCTTCAGCGACGAGATGGTGGTGGACAGGAAGCCGCCGACCACGCCGGAGGCGGCCGGGATCATCAGGATCTTGGAGCCGGCGGTAATGGCCTGCTGGCTCAGCTGATCGTGCAGCACGATGAAATGCGAAGTGCTGGAAGTGTTTCCGTACTTCTCGATGACATTCAGGTCCGGCGGCATGGGGTGTCCGAACTCGCGTTCGGCGATGGCGTTCATGTACGGAATCGCCGCCGCGCCGAACTGGTGGTGAATGATGTAGTCGAAACCCTCGTCGGCGAAGGCGATTCCGCGCTCCTCCATGAAGTTGCGCTGGGTGTCGGTCCACAGCAGGAACCGCGCCTCGTTGTGCATCTTGCGGTTGTCGGTGTAGAGCGCCACGCCATTGGTCTTGTCGCTGGGCATGCCCAGGCACAGGTGCGAGAACTCCGACGCGGTGGTCAGCTCGATGTAGTGGATCTTGTCGTTGTCGTCGACGGCCTCGTCGAGCACCACGGCCGCGCCGGAGTCGCCGACTGTCAGAGACGCGAATTGCAGATCGTATTTACTGGAAATCTCATTCACGGCCGTTTCCGCAATGGGCGTGATGGCCTCGCCGCTGACCACGATTCCGCGTTTCACGGCACCGCTGCGAATCATTCTGTCGAGAATGTAGACGCCGCTCATCATGCCCGCGCAGGCATTCGAGAGATCGAAGGCGATAACGTCTTCGCGGGCACCGATCGCCCGGCCGATCGCCCCGGCGAAGGACGGCTCCATATACATCTTGGTGCCGTGCTTGCTGCGGGTGATGGAGGTGGAGATGATGACGTCGAGATCGCCTGCGGCATAGGTTGACCTGGAGAGACTGTCTTCGACGGCCTTCATGGCCAGCACGAAGGAGTCTTCGTGGCTCTCCGGCCGGGTGTCGCGGAAACGCCGCTCCTTGACGCCCGTGATTCGTTCGAGATCGAACTCCGGAACTTCTTTCAATTGCGAGAGCAATTCGGCTGTAGTGACACGCTTTTCGGGTAGATATGCACCGATGGACTCGAATCGAGATTGCGGCACGGGGGACTCCTGAACTGGGAGGAAAGTGAACGTCAAGCTCGGATGCGAATGAGGCTACCCGAGAGTAACTAACATGGGGAACTCGAGCGTTCCGTGTGATTGTCTGAGACGAATCGTGAACGCTTGCTTAGTGTTACGCGCGGTGGCGGTATATTTTTCCGGCCAGCGCGCGGCCTCGCGTGCGGGCTGAGGTGGCGATTTGCCGGAAGCTCTGGGAGGCAGTCACTTTCTGGTTACCACGCGTTATGTGTCTTCGATATGGCACGGTGATGACGAGTCGGGTGCTTCGCTGTGAGTGACTTCACCCTGGTACGCCGAAGTACTGTGCCGTCGTCGCTCGCCGCCGCAAACTGTCTGAGCGACAGTCGATTTCGCATTGTGCACAAGCGATTTCGGCATTGTGCACAGGCGACAGGCTAGGCGCGCGGCGGCAGTCCCAGCACCGCGATCACGAATTCCACGAACAGCGGGGCCAGTTCGGGCACCCGGTGCGCGCCCTCGGCCACGATGACCCGGCGGGTGCGCTCCCCGATGGCGTCGGGGATCAGCT
The DNA here is from genome assembly GCF_053601505.1 of Nocardia sp. NPDC004722. Lineage (NCBI taxonomy): Bacteria > Bacillati > Actinomycetota > Actinomycetes > Mycobacteriales > Nocardiaceae > Nocardia > Nocardia sp. NPDC004722. Next base: position 9,246 of record NZ_JBSGBY010000258.1, on the reverse strand, counting down.
GGAAGAGCGCGTCGGTGATCACCGGCAGCGTGGGATCGGTCTCGCGGGCCTGGGCGTAGAAGACCCGGTACAGATCGGCGAAGCGATCCACCGCCAGATCGCGCAGCGCCACCGACTCCTGATCCACCTTGAACGCGTCGACGAGCATCAGCCGCGCGAAATCCGGTTCGCTGGCGACGGTTTCGCAGAAGGTCACCACGATCGACTCGATGCGCGCGTACGCCCCGGCGTCGGTGGGCAACTGGGCGAGTTCCTCGACGATGCGCGCCGCGATGATGTCGGATCCGGTGCGCACCGCCTCGACGAAGCAGTGCTCCTTGTTGCTGAAATGCTCGTAGAAGGTGCTGCGCGAAACCCGGGCGCGGGCCACGATGTCCGACAGCGTGGTGGCGCTGTAGCCCTTGGCCTCGACGCATTCCACCATGGCCTCGAGCAGCCGTCCGCGCTGCGAGGTGAGGACCGCGTCGCGGGCGGCGCGGTGCCGCTGGTCGAAATTGGTGCGCTGCAGGGTGGTTCCATTCGGTTCGTGTGCCGGTGTCCAAGCCTGCCTGTCGCGCATGCATCCTCCGTTACTGAACCGCTGACCCTTCAGATCGTCATTATCATCGGGTCTCGGGCGCGCCGCCTGGGCGGCATTGCGGGCAGGTGACCTCAGTCGGGGTCGCCGGGGTGGGGATTCAGGACTGCGGGAGCCGCAGCACGGCGAAGGCGAAGTCCCGGAGATCCGGAATGTGTTGCGGCAGTTGGTCGATCTCGTCCCGCTCGACCAGTCGCCGGGTGCGTTCGGCGATGGCGTCGACGATGAACGCCAGCTGCGCGTCGTTCACCCGCGGCACGGCTCCCGATTCGGCGCGGGCCCGTTGCTGGAACTCGCTGTAGAGCGCGGCGAACCGGTCCAGCGACGCGTCGTGCCGGGCCAATGCCGCCCCGCCCGCCTTGATCGCCTCGACCAGCACCAGCCGCGACAGCTGCGGCTCCGCCACGATCACCTCGCAGTAGGTGATGAGCGAATTGGTCACCAGCCCCCGCACATCCGGATGCTCGAGCCGCGCCATCTCCTCGCACAACCGTGTGTAGAGCAGATCCGCCCCCGCCTCCACCGCCGCCACGAAGCACTCCTCCTTACTCGCGAAGTGCTCATAGAACGTGCTGCGCGAAACCCGAGCCCGCCCCACGATGTCGGTCAGCGTGGTAGCCGCATACCCCTTCACCTCCACACACTCACTGATCCCCTCCACCAGCCGCCCCCGCTGCGAGATCAACAACGCCTCCCGAGTCGCCCGATGCCGATCCGAGCACCCGTCCCCGCCCAACCCCGCATCCTCCCTCTCGCCAGCACCCATATGCACATCGTTGCATTGTCACTGCAACTTGACGCCACCGGGCCGCCGCGGTGCCGGGACGCGCGAGCTGAGCCTCCGTCGTAGGCTGACGCTGGCCGAAGTTGGATCTCGGCCGCGGCTTCGGTAGAAATTGCGGAAAGATAGCTGTATCTGCCAGAGCAGCGTGAGTCAGGAGGTAGACCGACCAGTGGTGACCGGCGAGCTCTCACCCGTCCCGGAACAGCCCCTGCTCGGATTGTTCATGCGCTACCGGCGCGAGAGCCTGGGCCTCACGCAGGAGGAAGTCGCACGGCGGATGTTCGTCAGCCTCTCGCTGTATCGCAAGTTGGAGAGTGGCGAGCGCCCCATGTCCACGGACCGCCTGGCCGACTGGAGCGTCGCCATGGAGGCGCCGGAGTGGTTGCTGCGCAAGATGGTCTCGGTGGCGCAGCCGAAGCTGACGTCCGTCGAGGCCGGGGTGTGGCCACCGGCGTTGCGCGCGGAGGACATCGAACACCAGGAGGCGTTCCCCTTCCCGGCGTTCTATCACCGCGTGCCCGAATACGAGGTACTGGCGGCGAACGAGGCCGCGCGCCAAGCCTTTCCGTGGCTCGTGCCCGCCGCCGAGAACGCCGATCTGCCCACCAATGTCATCGTGCAGATGATGACCACCCCGATCGCGCGCGAGGTCCTGATCAACTGGGAGTTGATCGTGCACCGCCTGCTGTTCGTGCTGCGCGTCAATGCTCCCGGCAGTGTCGCCCCGGAACGCCTCGCCCAGATCGTCGACGCGTGCCGGAGCAACCCGGACTTCGAGCGCTTCTGGAACACCGATATGAGAGAAGAGGACTGGAACGACTCGCTGGTGCGGGTGCGTGACCCGGAGACCGGCGGTGAGATCCACCTGACCATGCGCTCCTACAACGCCTGGCATCCCGACAACTGCCCCTATCAGCTGTTCATGCTCACGCCACGCGTTCCGAGCTAGGGGGTCGCATGGCCGTAATGATGGATATTCCTCCTGAGCAGCCGCTGGTCGGGACGTACATGCGGTATCGGCGCGAGATGCTCGGGCTTACGCAGGAGGAAGTTGCCCGGCGGATGTTCATCAGCGTGTCGCTCTACCGGAAGCTGGAGAGCGGGGAGCGGGTGGTGTCGGCCGAGCGGCTCGAGGACTGGTGTGCCGCGATGGATGCGCCGTTGTGGCTGCTGGAGAAGATGGTGTCGCTCGCGATGCCCAAGGCGTCGAGTCTCGCGGTCGGCAGTTGGCCGCCGGATCTGAGGCAGGAGGATCTCGACCACCTGGAGGCGCTGCCGGTGCCCGCGTTCTTCCACCAGTTCCCGGAACAAGAGGTGCTCGCCGCCAACAGCATTGCGCTGGCGGGCTTTCCGTGGCTGGCACCCGCGAGTCCGGATGCCGAGCGGCCGGTGAACGTCATCGAGCAGTTCATGACCATCCCCGCGGCCCGCGAGCTGATCATCAACTGGGAGACCGTCGTTCGGCGGCTGTTGTACGGGTTGCGCGTCATGTCGCCGGGCGTCGTCGATCCGAAGCGGCTCGCGCAGATCCTGGACACCTGCCGCACCAACCCGGACTTCGATCGGCTCTGGGACTGCGGCATGAGCGAAGAACTGTTCAACGATTCGCTGGTTCAAGTCCGCTTTCCCGGGATGGACACGCACGTGAGCTTTACGATGCGCTTCTACAACGCCTTTCACCCGCGGTGCGGCTACCAGCTGTTCGTGCTCACGCCGCGGGCGCCTGGCACCCCCACGGTGGACCCGCTCGCCATCCTCTGATTTGGATCACCTGGTCAGCGCGAGTGCCCCAATTCGTGCCGCCTCCATGGGTTGACCGCCACCGCAATGGGACCGGATGCTGATTCGGCGAGATCAACTACTGCCCGATCCGATTCCGCGGATCGGGCAGTGTTGTGTTCGACGCGGCATTCCCGTTCCGGTGTGGAGTTCGGAGGGGAATCTCCACCCGTGGTGACGGGTGTCTCGGTGGCCGCCCGCCGAAGGGGGGCGGGCGGCACCGGAAACTCCACTAGGACTTGGGGACCACGTACTTCGGGAAGACCACCTCGGGCTCCGGCAGCGCGGTGCCCGGGACCAGCGGGGTGGGGATGTCCGCGAAGGTCCGGTCGGTCGCGCCCAGCAGGTCCAGGATCTTGCCCGCCGAGGCGGGAATCACCGGCTGCACCAGGATCGAGACGATCCGCAGCACCTCCATGGTCACGTACAGGATGGTGCCCTCGCGGGCGCTGTCTTCTGGCGTGCCCGACTTGGCCAGCGTCCACGGGGCCTGCGCCGAGAAGTAGCGGTTGGTCTCACCGAGGGTGAGCCACAAATGCTCGAGGCCGAGATGGATCTGCTGCGTGTCGAATTCGGCGCGGACGCTCGCCGCCAGACCGTTGGCACGGTCCAGCAGGGCGCGGTCGTCCTCGGTGAACTCGCCGGGAGTCGGTACGACACCGCCGAAGTCGCGGGCCACCATCTTCAGGCAGCGCTGCGCGAGGTTGCCGTACTCGTTGGCCAGATCGGAGTTGATTCGGCCGATGATCGACTCCTCGCTGTAGGAGCCGTCCTGCCCGTAGGAGATCTCGCGCAGCAGGAAGAAGCGCAGCGCGTCCACGCCGAAGGTCTCGACCAGGTCGAGCGGGTCGACCACATTGCCGACCGACTTGGACATCTTCTCGCCCTTGTAGTTGACGAAGCCGTGCACGAAAACCCGCTTGGGCAGCTCGATTCCGGCGCTCATCAGGAACGCGGGCCAGTACACGGTGTGGAACCGCGAGATGTCCTTGCCGATGATGTGCAGATCCGCGGGCCAATACTTCTGGAACGAGGCCGAATCCGTGTTCGGGAAGCCCGCGCCGGTGAGGTAATTGGTGAGCGCGTCCACCCACACGTACATGACGTGCTCGGGATGGCCGGGCACCGGCACGCCCCAGTCGAAGGTGGTGCGGGAGATCGACAGGTCCTTCAGCCCGGCCTTCACGTAGGAGACGATCTCGTTGCGCCGGGTCGCGGGCGCGATGAATTCCGGGTTCGTCTCGTACAGTTCGAGCAGCTTGTCCTGGTACTTGGACAGGCGGAAGAAGTAGTTCGACTCCTCGGTCCACTCGACCGGGGTCTTGGTATCGGTGGAAATGCGGGTGCCGTCCTCGAGGAGGGTGGTCTCCTCCTCGGTGTAGAAGGCCTCGTCGCGCACCGAGTACCAGCCCGAGTAGGTGTCGAGGTAGATGTCGCCGGCGGCGACCATCCGCTCCCAGATCGCGACCGACGCGGCCAGGTGGTCCTCGTCGGTGGTGCGGATGAACCGGTCGAAGGAGATGTCGAGCGTCTTGTCCATCGCCTCGAAGATGTCCGAGTTGCGGGAGGCGTACTCCTGCTCGGCGAGCCCGGCGGCCTTCGCGGCCTGCTGCACCTTCTGACCGTGCTCGTCGGTGCCCGTCATATAGAACACATCGAAGCCGTCCAGCCGTTTGAAGCGGGCCAGGGCATCGGAGGAGATGTACTCGTAGGCGTGCCCGATGTGGGGATTGCCGTTCGGGTACGCGATGGCCGTGGTGAGGTAAAAGGCGGGGCGTTCGGATGCGCTCATGGTGCTGACTACTCTATCTTCGTGTCCTTCGTCGCTCGCGTGAATATCCCCGTGGCTGGTGTCGCCCCTCTCACTCCGCAGGCGCGGGCATGAGGAACAGCCGACCCGCGCCCGAGCCGCCGCAGCCGCTGTCGCCGTTGATCGACGCGCACACCCATATCGACGCCTGCGGGGCCACCGATCCGGAATCGGTTGCGGCGCTGGTGGACCGGGCGCGGGCGGTGGGCGTGCGGGAGATCGTCACGGTCGCCGACGATCTGGAGGCCGCGCGCTTCGCGGTCCAGGCCGCGAACTGGGACGACCGGGTGTACGCGGCGGTCGCGCTGCATCCGACGCGCGCCAACCACCTCGACGACGCGGCGAAGGCCGAGCTGGAACAGCTCGCCGCGGACCCGCGGGTGGTCGCGGTGGGGGAGACCGGCCTGGACTACTACTGGCCCGGCAAGCTCGACGGCTGCGCGGACATCGAGGATCAGGTCGAGGGTTTCCGCTGGCACATCGACCTCGCGAAGCGCCTGGGCAAGGCGCTCATGATCCACAATCGTGAGGCCGATCACGATCTGCTCACCGTGCTGCTGGACGAGGGCGCGCCGGAAACCGTGATCTTCCATTGCTTCTCCTCCGACGCGAACATGGCGAACGCCTGCGTCGAAGAGGGGTATGTGCTGAGTTTCTCCGGCACGGTCAGTTTCAAGAATGCGCATGAATTGCGGGAAGCCGCGAAACTCGTTCCGGACGAGCTGATTCTGGTCGAAACGGATGCGCCGTTCCTGACTCCGCACCCGTTCCGCGGCGCGCCCAACGAGTCGTACATGCTGCCGTACACGCTGCGGGCGCTGGCCGAAATTCGTGATCAGGACCCGGTGCAGCTGGCCAAGATCACCACCGCGAACGCCCGCCGGGTTTACGGGATCTGAAAGCCAAAAGCTCGCAACCGGAACCTTTCTCGCAAAAATTATGCGGGGCTCGCTCCGGTTGGCCTTCTGTGTCGCGGCTCACTATGATCTAGCCCGATCGTGACTTACCTGCGGTTCGATATCGGGTCGTGATTTCCGTACCCGCAGTTCCGCCGGTAGTGGTTGTGAATCCCTCACCCCCTCGTTATCGTACTGTGACCATGCCGGGATTTCCGATGCACGCTTTGGCGAAGATCAACTCGTCGCGTTCCCCGATGTTGTACGGGGCGATCGCGGCGATGCTCGTCACGCTCATCGTCGGTGCGGGCGTGGCCATCATGGCCAAGAAGCAGGTCACCTTCGTGGTGGACGGCAAGGAGTTCGTCGAGAGCACCATGCGCGGCGACGTGCGCGGCGCGCTCAAGGACGCCGGCTACGCGCTCACCTCGCGCGACGATGTATCCCCTTCGGCCGGAGCGCATATCGGCGACGGAGCCACCATCACGCTGAACCGGGCCCGTGAGGTCGCGCTCATCGTCGACGGCACCCCGTCCAAGGCGTGGACCACCGCGCTCACCGTGGCCGAGGCGATCACCAAGCTGAACCTGCCCGGCGACGTCTTCACCTCGCCCGCGCGCCCCAGCCCGCTGCCGCTGGAAGGGGCGCAGCTGCTGGTCACCAACCCGCGCACGGTCGAGTTGTCCGACAACGGAGTTCCCGCGTCGCTGGTGCGCCTGGCCGCCCCGACCATCGGGGAACTGCTCCAGGCCGAGGGTCGCCCGCTGGTCAATCAGGACTTCGTGGTGCCGCCCGCGAGCACCCCGCTCACCGAGGGCATGAAGATCACCGTCACCCGCAAGGTGGTGCAGAACCGCACTGAACGGGTGCCGCTGGATCCGCCGGAGAACATCATCGAGGATCAGACGCTCAATATGAGTCGCACGATCGTCGAGAATCCGGGCGTGCCCGGCACCCAGGACGTGACCTTCGCGGTCTCCATCGTCAACGGCCAAGAGGCGGGCAAGGATCCGATCAAGGCGAACGTGATCGTGCCTGCACAGCCCAAGACCGTGCGCAAGGGCGCCAAGCCCGGCACCGAGGTCCCCGAGGTGCAGAACGGCAATACCTGGGACGCCCTGGCCAAATGCGAATCCGGCGGCAACTGGGCCATCAATACCGGCAACGGCTTCTTCGGCGGCATCCAGTTCGACCAGAACACCTGGGAACGTCAGGGCGGCACCCGCTATGCGCCGCGCGCCGACATGGCCACCCGGGAGGAGCAGATCGCGATCGCTGAAGTCACGCGCGCCCGTCAGGGTTGGGGCGCGTGGCCCGCCTGCACCTCCCGGCTCGGCATCAGCTAGTTAGAAGCCGTTCCCGGTCAGCAACTGGAACGGCATGCTGAGGAACATCAGCGCGACGAACAGTGAGGACCGGAGCGGATCCCCGCTCAGGTAGCCGTCGCGCAGCCAGGTTGTTGCTTCCGCCGAACCCATGTCATCTCCCATTCGATTTGCGAACACTGCCGTACAGCATGTCGATCTGGCGAATCCGGTTGTTACCGAATGGAAGTTGCTGCCTCGGTCAGGACTGCTGGGCGAGGCGGACGTAGGCGGCGGTGTCGAGGGTTTCGCCACGGGCCGCGGGGTCGATTCCGGCGGCGACGAGGCGCTTCTCGGCCTCGGGGGCGGAACCGGCCCAGCTGGCCAGGGCCGCGCGCAGAGTCTTGCGCCGTTGCGCGAAGGCGGCGTCGGCGACCGCGAAGACCTTCTGGCGGAAGGCTTCGTCCTGCGGCCAGGGTGCGTCGGCGAAGCGGTCGATGCGCACCAGACCCGATTCCACCTGCGGCACCGGCCAGAAGATCTGGCGGCCAACGGTTCCCGCGCGGCGGACGGTGCCGTAGAAGCCCGCCTTCACGCTCGGTACGCCGTAGATGCGGCCGCCGGGCGTGGCAGCCAGCCGATCGGCGACCTCCAGCTGCACCATGACGAGAGTGGTTCGGATGCTGGGGAATTCGGCCAGCAGGTGCAGCAGCACCGGAACCGCCACGTTGTAGGGGAGATTGGCCACCAGCGCGGTCGGCTCGGCGGGCAGATCGGCGTGGGTGACCTTCATGGCGTCCATGGGCACCACGGTCAATCGCTCGGCCAGCTCCGGCGCGCGGGCCGCGACCGTCTCCGGCAGGTGGCTGGCCAGCGTCGGGTCGATCTCGACGGCGATCACGCGGTCGACCACATCCAGCGCGGCCAACGTCAGCGAACCCAGGCCGGGCCCGACCTCGAGCACGATGTCGTCGCGGCTCACGCCCGCGGTGGCCACGATGCGGCGCATGGTGTTCGCGTCGTGGACGAAGTTCTGCCCGAGCTGCTTGGTCGGGCGGACGCCGAAACGCTCCGCCAGCTCACGCACTTCGACGGGCCCCAGCAGGGCAGCTTTTCCACGACCGGCGACAACGGGTTCGGACATTCTGGAAAACCTATCAAGACACCGTGGGAGCGGCGAAGATGCGGTCGGTGAAGGCGTCCATGGCCGCCCACATCGCCGGATTCATCTCGGTGTGACCGCCGGTGCCGAGCACCGAACTGAAATCCACGCCGTTCGCGGCGAACTGGGCCATCAGCGCGGCGTGCAGCGGCGAGGGGACCGTGGTGTCGGTCGCGTTGATCAGCAGCAGGATCGGTGCGTCGTAGCCGCGGGTGGCGACGGTCATGTAGTCGCGCAGCACCGCCGAGAACGGGCCCTCCGACAGCGGGCGGGACAGGATCGCGCCCGTGGTCACGCCCGCCATGCGATCGGTGAGGGTGTCGAGGCAGTCGTACTGGATGCTGTCGAGGAGTTGGCGACCGTAGTCGGTGAGGTAGCTATTGACCTGGGCGTCGGGGCGGGTCGCGCGCATGCCGATCAGGATCGAGGTGAAGAAGGCGTTGATGTCCTGTCCGGACGAGCCGGGCAGCGCGGGCACCCAGGGACCGGCCACCGGCAGCGCCTTCTCTACATCCGAGGCCGGGTCGAGGGCGACGGTGCCGCGGAAGTCCAGTTCCGGCGCGGTGCGCACCTGATAGCTCGAACTGCCCAGTGCCGCATGCCCGCCCTGCGAGGCGCCGCTCACCGCCCAGGTGCGCGAGAGTTCGGGCCGCGCCGCGCGGGCGGCCTTGACCATGTCGATGGTCGCGCCCGCCTCGGTGCTGATCTCCAGGTACGGGTGCGGGCCGGTGTCGAACAGGCCGAGCCCGATGTAGTCGGGCGCGACCACCGCGTAGCCCTTGTTCAGGAAGAACCGCATGATCAGTTCTTCCTCGCGGCGGCGGTAGGGCAGCACCTCCCGCTCCGGATCGGCCTGGCAGCCGCAACCCGGGCCCAGGCCGGTGGTGCCGTGATCCCAGGCCATGACGGGCCAGCCGCCGGCGGGCGGCTGACC
>NZ_JBSGBY010000257.1:0-11249 GCF_053601505.1 Nocardia sp. NPDC004722 | reverse complement strand
GGCCGTCGCGGCGGGCTGGTGGCCGCCCGACCCGCACCCGGCGGCCAACCCGATCACGCACGCCAGCACCAGGATCCGGCCGGACATCGTTGGAAAGCTCATGGCAGGCCCGCTATCCGCTCTTGGCCAGCATCGAATACTGCGCCGCCACCCGCTGCGGGAACGACGACGGTTCCGCCCCGCTGAATGCCGCCTGCGACCCGATCATTGCGACATACCGGCCGTACACGACCGCGCACAGGTAGGTGTGACGGCGAATCGGCTCCGGCTCGTCGAGCTGCAGACAGGAGGCGTCCACCAGGCCCGGCGGGCTCGCCATCACGTCGTCGTCGCGCCCGGGCTTGGTCAGCGCCGCCTGTAATCCGAACGCCGCCGCCAGATCCCGGGTGCGATACACGGTGGCGGCATTGCGGGCGACCACATCCACCCCGGCCGCGTCGAAGGCCCTGCGGACCGCGGTGACATCCCGTTCGAAGTGCAGCGCACCGGCCGGACTGTAGAGCCCGCCCTGCGCGACACCCCACGAGTCCGTGTCCTCGTCGGAGCTGTCGAACTTGTTGGGCAGGGTCATCCGCAGCAGCCCGTCCGGATCGGCCGCCAGATCCGGAATATCCTCCAGCGGCGTAGGTTTCAGGTCCGCCATGCGCGCCAGCTGGGCCTGTAGCACGGCTTTCAGGCGTTCCTCGAGCGCGGTGGCGTCGGTCTGCGGGATCACCACGTGCTCGACGATCACGTACACGCCGTGCGCCGCGAACAACTGCCCGCGGTCATCGGTGACCGCCGAGGCGCGGGCGTCGACGCCGTCGATCACGATCGGATGCGAGCCGGGCGTGGCCAGCGTGTCGGCGAATCCGTTCGCGGCCGCCCGCGCCGCCTGCTCGGTCGGAAATCGCATGAGCGCCAGCGTGATGTGCTTGCGCGCCCGCACACTGCCGTTGTTGCGCCAGATGTACGCGCCCGCGATCAGCCGGTTCGCCACGGCGACCGGCTGCCAGTTCTTCGGGAACGGCGCGTTCTTGCCGAGGAAGTCGTCCGGATCGCCGAAATTGCCGTCGGAGGTGTCCAGCGTCCGGGCCGCACCCAGCTGCGTGACGTCCGGGTCGATCTCGTCCGGGCTCACCAGATAGGTGAGCATTCGCCGGGATTCGATGCGGTACACGTCCGTCGCCGCACTGTAGAGCGGATCGTAGTCGGCGGGGGACGAAGGGTACGGGCCCGTCACGAGTTTCGACCAGTCCGGAGCGGTCATCCCCGGCGTCGGATGCCCCGCGATCGGCTCCGCCGCCCACGCGATGAGCACGGCCAGCGTCGCCGCCAGCGCCGCGATCACCAGCAAACCGGCACGCAGCCTTCGGGATTCACGAATTCTCCGCACCGCTCACCTACTTGTCACCAGCACGTACTGTGCGGAGGTCTTCTGATACAGCTCCAGCACATTGCGTGCCCCCACCTGCACGTTGTACCGGTCCACGTGAAAGGTGCACTGGTTGAAGACGACTTCCCCGTTCGACAGGATCGAGAAGCAACCGACATCGCCCGGGAAATCCGGCGGTGGTGCGAGGGTCTGCTGGTTGTCGGGCTTGCCGGTGGCCGGATTCCAGCGCTGCCACAGGGCTTCCGCGGCCGTGCCGGTCCGGCTGTGGAACACGATCGCGTCGCCGTACCCGACCAGATCCACCTGGCCGACGGTCAGGAAATCGAGGTCGGTGTCGTCGAGGCTCTGTAATGCGCCCCGGCCGGTGTAGGCCCCGTCCGGATCGGGGCGCAACGTCTCCTCGGGATTGGTCGGCAGTGTCCGGCCGAGAATGCCGTCCGGATCCAGCGGCATGTGCTCGAACTTGTCCGAGGGTGTGGGCACGAACGTGTCCAGCAGCGGCAGCGCCACATTCAGCATCTGCTCGGTGCGGGCGGTCAGATCCGCCAGGTTCGGCGCGGACAGCTCATCGACGACCTTGATGAAGACCACGTAGCGATCGTGCACCGTCCACGAACCCAGCGACGCCACGTTCGGCCGCCAATGCGCCCGGCTGTCAGCGTATTTCGACAGCGTGACCGGGCGATTGTCGACGTTGTAGGTGAAGTCGTCGTGCTCGAGCGCCGGGCCGACCGCCGCCGCGCGGCCCGCGTCGGGCAACTCCAGCACCGCGATGCTGAGCTTGCGGTGCTTCTCGTCGGAATCCTTGCCCGTGCACCAGGTGTTGACCCAGCCGCCGCGCAGATCGTGGGCGACATCGTCGAAGGTGTCGTTGATCAGGATGTCGCCCAGGCCCTTGTGATTGGTGACCAGGTGCGGGTGGACATCGTTGGAGCACTCGTAGGCGTAGTCGCGGTCCGCCTCGAACGGCAGCGCCACATGGTCCGACAGCCGCTGCGATTCCCGTATCCGGGACTGCTTGTCGGTCTTGGCGTTTCCCAGCACCCGCGGCACCGTCTGATAGTTGCCGACCTGCAGGCGCGCCGGATCGGTCTGCTGCCGGACCGGGGTGCCGGAAACGTCGGTGGCGCAACCCGTTCCGGCGGCGAGCACCAGCGCCAGGGTCACCGGCAGCAGCGTCCGCGACGCGATCGATCTCAACGACCCCCTCCTCGCGCCGGATTTTACCGCGCCCCAAGCCTTCTCGCGTGCGAACGCAGCGCCCCGCCGAGGCCGGTGCGCGGCCCGCGCGGGCGTGTCCGCGCTGTGGTGTCGGACACGATCGGACGGCGATCCGGACGCGGTGACGTCTCGGTCCGCGATCGAGGCCGCGGGCCGCACCCGAGGGCATTTCCTTAGCAAGGCGGCAAATTCGGTGGTCGGCGCGCCGCAGCCCTCACCGGCAGGCATGTATCACAGTGATTAACACAAATTCGCAATCGCCGAGCCGGGACTGTGAAGATTGCTGCGAACGGGACTTCGATGCCCGATCCGTGTCCGGGGGCAGGTACCTTCTTTCCATGTTCTCCAAAGTCCTGGTCGCCAACCGCGGCGAGATCGCCATTCGCGCCTTCCGCGCGGCCTACGAACTCGGCATCGGAACCGTGGCGGTCTTTCCGTACGAGGACCGCAACTCCGTGCACCGGCTCAAGGCCGACGAGGCGTACCAGATCGGTACCCCCGGCCATCCGGTACGGGCGTACCTGTCGATCGAGGAGATCATCAAGGCCGCCCAGACCGCGGGCGCGGACGCCGTCTACCCCGGTTACGGCTTCCTGTCGGAGAACCCGGACCTCGCCGCCGCCTGCGCGCGGGAGGGCATCACCTTCATCGGGCCCTCGGCCCACGTCCTCGAACTGACGGGTAACAAGGCGCGCGCCATCGCCGCGGCCAAGGCCGCAGGACTGCCGGTGCTGCGGTCGAGCGAACCGTCGTCGGATGTGGACGCGCTCATGGCGGCCGCCGAGGACATGGAATTCCCGGTCTTCGTCAAGGCCGTCGCCGGTGGTGGCGGCCGCGGTATGCGCCGGGTCGCCGATCCCGCGCAGCTGCGCGAATCCATCGAGGCCGCCGCGCGCGAGGCCGAATCCGCCTTCGGCGATCCGACGGTGTTCCTCGAGCAGGCGGTGATCAACCCCCGCCACATCGAGGTGCAGATCCTCGCCGACCAGCACGGCAATGTCATCCACCTCTTCGAGCGCGACTGCTCGCTGCAGCGCCGCCACCAGAAGGTGATCGAGCTCGCGCCCGCCCCGAACCTGGATCCCGCGCTGCGCGAACGCATCTGCGCGGACGCGGTCGCCTTCGCCAAGCAGATCGGGTACTCCTGCGCGGGCACCGTGGAATTCCTGCTCGACGAGCGCGGCAATCACGTGTTCATCGAGATGAATCCGCGAATCCAGGTGGAGCACACGGTGACCGAGGAGATCACCGATGTCGACCTGGTGCAGTCGCAGCTGCGCATCGCGGCGGGGGAGAGCCTCGCGGATCTCGGCCTGAGCCAGGACAAGATCCAGATTCGCGGCGCGGCCCTGCAGTGCCGCATCACCACCGAGGACCCGGCCAACGGGTTCCGGCCCGACACCGGCCGCATCACCGGCTACCGTTCGCCCGGCGGCGCGGGCGTGCGCCTCGACGGCGGCGCGAACGTCGGCGCGGAGGTCGGGGCCTACTTCGACTCCATGCTGGTCAAACTCACCTGCCGGGGGCGGGATTTCGATGTCGCCGTGGCGCGCGCCCGCCGCGCGGTCGCCGAATTCCGTATTCGTGGCGTGACGACCAACATCCCGTTCCTGATGGCGGTGCTCGACGATCCGGACTTCCGTGCGGGGCGGGTCACCACCTCGTTCATCGACGAGCGGCCGCAACTGCTGACGCTCAAGAGCTCCGCCGACCGCGGCACCAAGATCCTGAACTACCTGGCCGACGTGACCGTCAACAAGCCGCACGGCTCGCGCCCGACCAAGCTGTACCCGCACGACAAGCTGCCCGCCCTCGACCTGACCGTCCCGCCGCCGCCCGGCACGCGGCAGCGACTGCTGGAACTCGGACCCGAAGGGTTCGCGCGGTGGCTGCGCAATCGCGAGGGCGTGGCCGTCACCGACACCACCTTCCGTGACGCGCACCAGTCGCTGCTGGCCACCCGGGTGCGCACCAACGGCCTGCTCGATGTCGCCGGGCATGTGGCGCGGCTGACCCCGGAACTGCTGTCCATCGAATGCTGGGGCGGCGCGACCTACGACGTCGCGCTGCGCTTCCTGTTCGAGGACCCGTGGGAGCGGCTGGCCGCGCTGCGCGAGGCGGTGCCCAACATCAACCTGCAGATGCTGCTGCGCGGGCGCAACACCGTCGGCTACACGCCGTACCCCGAGAAGGTCACGCGCGCTTTCGTTTCCGAGGCCACGGCCACCGGCATCGACATCTTCCGCATCTTCGACGCGCTCAACAATGTCGACCAGATGCGCCCGGCCATCGACGCCGTCCGCGAAACCGGCACCGCCCTGGCCGAAGTCGCGCTGAGCTACACCGGCGACCTGTCGAACCCGAACGAGGACCTCTACACCCTCGACTACTACCTCAAGCTCGCCGAGCAGATCGTCGAGGCCGGTGCGCACGTCATCGGCATCAAGGACATGGCCGGACTGCTGCGCGCGCCCGCCGCCGCGACGCTGGTCACCGCGCTGCGCCGGGAATTCGACCTGCCCGTGCACGTGCACACCCACGACACCCCCGGTGGCCAGCTGGCCACCTACCTGTCGGCGTGGCAGGCCGGGGCGGACGCGGTCGACGGCGCGTCGGCGCCCATGGCGGGCACCACTTCTCAGCCCGCCCTGTCGGCCATCGTTGCGGCAGCGGCGAATTCGCCCTACGACACCGGGCTCGATCTGCAGAACGTGTGCGACCTGGAGCCGTACTGGGAGGCGCTGCGAAAGGTCTACGCGCCCTTCGAATCCGGGCTGCCGGGGCCGACCGGACGCGTCTACCACCACGAGATCCCGGGCGGGCAGCTGTCCAACCTGCGGCAGCAGGCCATCGCGCTCGGGCTCGGCGATCAGTTCGAGCAGGTCGAGGCCAAGTACGCGGCGGCCGACCGGCTGCTGGGTCGGCTGGTCAAGGTCACCCCGTCCTCGAAGGTGGTCGGCGATCTCGCGCTCGCGCTCGTCGGCACCGGCGTCGACGTGGAGGACTTCGCCGCCGACCCGGCCCGCTACGACATCCCGGACTCCGTGATCGGCTTCCTGCGTGGCGAACTCGGCACCCCAGCCGGTGGCTGGCCCGAGCCGTTCCGCAGCCGCGCGCTGGAAGGCCGCGGCGCCGCCAAGCCGGAAACCCAGCTCACCGCCGCCGACGAGGCCGGGCTCAACGGGACCTTCGACGAGCGGCGCGCCACCCTCAACCGGCTGCTGTTCCCCGGGCCCACCGCCGAATTCCTCGCCCACCGTGAGAAGTTCGGCGACACCACCGGGCTCTCGGCCAACCAGTTCTTCTACGGCCTGCGCCACGACGAGGAACACCGCGTCCAGCTCGACAAGGGCGTCACCCTGCTCATCGGGCTGGAGGCCATCTCCGAACCCGACGAACGCGGCATGCGCACCGTCATGTGCATCCTCAACGGGCAGCTGCGGCCCGTCTCGGTGCGCGACCGGTCCATCTCCAGCGAGATCCCGGCCGCCGAGAAGGCCGACCGCACCAATGCCGGGCACATCGCCGCGCCGTTCGCGGGTGTCGTGACCCTCGCTGTCTCCGAAGGGGATTCGGTCACCGCCGGGGACACCATCGGCACCATCGAGGCCATGAAGATGGAGGCCGCGATCACCGCGCCGCGCGCGGGCATCGTGCGGCGGGTGGCCATCGCCAAGGTGCAGCAGGTGGAAGGCGGCGACCTGCTGGTCGACGTCAATCTCAACGAGGCCGCCGCCGAATGACCCGGATCGTGGCGGGCACCGCCGGGGGACGCCGACTGCGCGTCCCCCCGGCGGGCACCCGCCCCACCTCCGACCGCGTCCGCGAAGCCCTGTTCTCACTGCTGCACGCCCGCATGGACTTCGACGGCCTGCACGTCCTCGACCTCTACGCGGGCTCCGGCGCGCTGGCGTTGGAAGCCTTGTCGCGCGGCGCATCCCACGCCCTGATGATCGAATCCGACCGCAAGGCCGCGGCGATCATCCGCGGCAACATCGGCGACCTCGGCCTGCCCGGCGCGGAATTACGGCAGAACTCGGTGAGCGCCGTCCTGTCCGCCTCCCCGCCCGAACGCTACGACCTGGTCTTCACCGACCCGCCCTACGCCCTCGAAGTCTCCGACGTCGAAGCCGACCTGCAAGCCCTCGCCGACAACGCCTGGCTCCACGAGGAAGCCCTCATCGTCGTCGAACGCTCCACCCGCTCCCCAGAAATCACCTGGCCCAAGGGCTACACGGCACTGAAATCCCGCGACTACGGCGAAACCCGAATCGACCTCGCCGAATTCGAGGGCTGAGCGCCGACGGATTTCGTTGCCCCCGCTGGTCTGAATACCTGACAGGAACAGACCGGACTTTGGGAGTGCGTGATGTCGGAATCGGTAGGAACAGCTGTCGTCACCGGGGCGAGCCGGGGGCTCGGACGAGGAATCGCCACCGCCTTGGTCGGCGCGGGAATGCGGGTGATCGGGGTGGCGCGCGACCCGCAGGCGCTGGAGGAAGTGCACGACGAACTCGGTGACGGCTTCGTGGCCGTGGTCGCCGACGCCACCGACGAAGCGGTGGCGGAGAAGGTGATCCGGGTCTACCAGCCCGGGTTGCTGGTGCTCAATGCCGGGGCTTCGCCGCATGCCGCGCCCATTCACGAGCAGACCTGGGAGACCTTCAGCCGGAACTGGGGTGTCGACACCAAGCACGCGTTCGTATGGGTGGGGGCGGCGCTGCGACAGCCGCTGGCACCGGGAAGCACGGTGATCGCCCTGTCCAGCGGTGCCGCGCTGAACGGGTCCCCGCTCAGCGGCGGATACGCCGGAGCCAAATCGACCATCCGATTCATCCGTTCCTACGCCGCGGTGGAATCGGAGCGGGCCGGACTCGACATTCGATTCGTGGCGCTGCTGCCGCGACTCACCCCCGCCACCGGGCTCGGCGCGGACGCGGTCGCCGCCTACGCGGGCCGTGAGGGCAAGGACGTGGAAACCTACATCGCCGGAATGGGCCCGGTGCTCACCCCCGAACAGGTCGGCAAGGCAGTGGTCGAACTCGCCGCCGATCCCGACAGCGCTGCGGAATACTTGGTGAGCGGCGCCGGGCTCAGCCGAATCGGCTGAGGTATCGCGACCATGAAAACCAGCCCACCCCTGGAAGCAGCGGCCATGCCCCGAAATTCCGGACCACACACCGACATCATCGCGTCCCCGGACCCGGTGACATCCCGGGTAGCGGCTGGGTCCCCCGGTGGTACAGCGGGGCCCCTGGGAGCGGCGGCGTCCGGTGGCACTACCGGGTCTCATGGCGACGCGGCGCCTCCGGGTGCCGCGGCGTCTCCCGAAACCGCCGAATCTCCCTATACCGCAGCATGGTCCGGTGCGGCAGTATCCCCGGATAGTGCGGCATCTTCGGACGTCGGTGCGGCGGCCGAGCCCGGGGGACCTTTCGATCTCGCGGCAGGAGCCGCGGCAGCGGTGCCGACCGAGCGTGAATTCGCTGAGCTCACGGAGCGATTCAGGCCGGAGTTGATCGCGCACTGCTATCGGATGGTGGGGTCGGTGCAGGATGCCGAGGATCTGGTGCAGGAGACCTATTTGCGGGCGTGGCGGGGGATCGGCGGGTTCGAAGGGCGGGCGTCGCTGCGGAATTGGTTGTACAAGATCGCCACCATGGCGTGTCTGACCGCGCTGGAGGGGCGGGCGCGGCGGCCGTTGCCGTCGGGGTTGGGCGCGCCGGAGGACGATCATCGGGTGGCGGTCGCCGCTCGGGAACCCAGCGTGCCGTGGCTGCAACCCACGCCGGACACCTTGCTGTTCGGCGACCCGGCCGCGATCGTGGCCGGGCGCAATGGAATCCGGCTGGCTTTCATCGCCGCACTGCAACTGCTGCCCGCTCGCCAGCGGGCCGTGCTCACGCTGCGCGATGTGCTTGCCTTTCGATCCGCGGAGGTTGCCACCATGCTCGACACCACCACCATCGCCGTGGACAGCGCGTTGCGGCGTGCCCGCGCACGGCTGGCCGAATCCGGTCCGGTGCAAGAGGATCTGGCCGAACCGGACGAGTCGACGCAGCGTCGGCTGCTCGACGACTACGTTGATGCGTTCACGCGCGCAGACCACGCTGCGCTGCTCGCCCTACTGCGCGCCGACGTCGAGATGGAAATGCCGCCCATCCCAACGTGGTTCACCGGCCGGGAGGCGGTGCATGGGTTCCTCATGGCGCGCGTCGTACGAAAGGACCTGTGGCTGCTGCGCCCGACCCGCGCCAACGGCCAACCGGCGGTCGTCGCCTACAAGCATCTGGAAGGAAACCGCTACGGCGCGTACGGAATTCAGGTGCTGACCCTGATCGGCGACCGCATCGCCCGCATCACCTCGTTCAACGACCCGGCCCTGGTCGCGGCCTTCGGGTTCGAGACCGTCGTCGAGGGCTGAGCGGGCGCGGCGAGCCATCCGGCAACGCGGCACTGCCCGCCGTGTCACACACGGCGGGCAGTGTCAGGTGCACGTCGAAAACGTCAGTCCTGGAACGGGACTCAGTTTTCGAACAGGTCCTTGAACCCCTCGGGGGCGTGGTGCTTGCAGGTGTTGGCCAGGCAGCCCAGGTCCCACAGCTCCTCGATCGCCGACAGCGTCGAGTAGTGGTCGGTCACGTCGGTGGACGTCTTGTGGTGCGGGCCCGGCTTGCCCTTCTCGCCCTTGTCCTTGTGGACCTTGTCGGAGTTGATCACCAGCAGCGGGGCGTCGCCGCCGCCCAGCACGACATTGTTCGCGCCGACCGGGCTGCCCGGGCCGCCGGAGAAGCCGGAGTAGTCGTTCTCGTCCCAGGAGATGACGATGGAGGAACGGGTGTTCTTCCAGGTCTCCGAGTTCATGATCTTGGTGACGGTGTCCTTGAGGTAGTCGTCACCCAGGTGGATCGGGCCGTGCGCGACGCCGGTGGCCGGCTCCTCGCAGGTCGGCTTGTTGATCAGTGTGGCGGCGGCGTGCGAGAGGCCGTGCATGTCCGAGCACTGGTCGGGGCTGATCCAGGTGAAGGCGGGCACGTGGCCGCTCTTCAGGTCGGCGTCGAAGTTGTTCTCGAACGGAACGACGTTCTGCAGACGCTTGTTTCCCGGCGTGTTGATGTCCGAGAAGTACATGAACGGGTTGTGCTTCTGGGCGTACAGCTTCACCAGGGTGCCGTTGACGACGCCCGGCGCGTACTCGCCTTCGAAACCGGCCGAGGGCATGGCACCCATATAGGCCTTCCAGGACTTGTCCTTGGCCTCGAGCTGGTCGACCAGGTTCTTGCCGCCGAACATGTGCGCCTGGTTGGTCGCGGAGGCGACCTGCGCGGGGGTCAGCGCCGCGCCGGAGGTGCCGTCGCCGGAGTCGGCGACGAATTCCTCAGGGGCGCACTTGGAGTCGGCCCCGGCCTTGCAGTCGTCCCAGATGCCCTGGAAGTCGCCCGAGAACATGGACAGGTAGTTCGGCAGCGACGGGTGGGTCACGCCGTGGAAGCCGGTGGAGACGCCGTACTTGTTGGCCAAGTCGTTGATGAAGGGCGCGTCGGCGGTATTGCCGAGAATGTCCTCGTCGCCCTGGTTCTCCATCATGATGTAGAAAATGTGCTCGGGTGCTGACCCGTGGCCGTTCCCCGGGTCGGCGGACGCGTTCGCGCCTACCAGGCCGCCGAACGCGCTCACCGTCGCAGCCACAGTGACTGCGATCTTCCGACCCAACGATGCCGTTGCCATATGTGTTACTTCCTGATCGAGCGAGATTGCCGATGCAGCTTCGCAATTGGCTTCTCAAACGATCAACGGGAGCAAACCGAACAGTACGCGAACGAGGCGGGCGTTTCGGCGAACTGTGGGCGAGCATTTGTAGGGTTGCAAAACCATAGCTGACCAGGCATGACTGAAATGTCCGAATTGGTGCGGTCAGCGATCACCCCTCCCTTATAAGGTACCGTGCGGCCATGGCTGGAGCACTGTGCCCGGGGTCCTTCGACCCGGTGACCAATGGACATCTCGATGTGATAGCGCGCGCCGCTGAGCAATTCGACGAGGTAGTGGTAACCGTCGTGGTGAATCCCAACAAGCAGGGCATGTTCACCGTCGAGGAACGCATGGAACTGATCCGGGAGCTGACCGCGCACCTGCCCAACGTGCGCGTGGAATCCTGGCGCGGGCTGACCGTCGACTTCGCCAAGCAGCAGGGCATCACCGCCATGGTGAAGGGCCTGCGCGACTTCACCGATTTCAGTTACGAGTTCCAAATGGCGCAGATGAACCGCAAACTCACCGGCGTCGACACCTACTTCATCGCCACCAATCCCACCTACAGCTATGTGTCCAGCTCCCTGGTCAAGGAGGTCGCCTCCTACGGCGGCGACATCACCGACTTCGTGCCCCCGGCCGTCCACAAGCGCCTGCTCGCCCGCATCGCCGAACGCAAGAACTGACATTCGCTGAACGCAAGAACTGGCACTAGCCGAACGCAAGAGCTGACACTCGCGGGGCCGCAACCCCTTACGGTCCCGCGAGCGTGCGGTCCGCGGTTCATACCGCCCGGATCGGGAGGCGGCGCGGTTCCGGCGCGGGGGCCGGTTCGATGCGGCCGAAGGTCGGTGCGCGGTCGGGCGTGAGCGGCGCGCGCAGCCGCCGGGCGGGGTTGCGG
>NZ_JBSGBY010000256.1:0-11255 GCF_053601505.1 Nocardia sp. NPDC004722 | reverse complement strand
ACCGACAGCGCCGGATGCACCTGGGCCAGCGCCGCCCCGAAGGCGTAGACGCCCGCCGCGGTCAACGCGGCCACCAGCACCACGGTGGCGATCCCGGTGCCCCACGGGGTCGGTTCGGAATAGCCATAGCCATAGGGTCCGTCGGGTGGATGGCTCACTGGGTCCGCACTCTCTCGTAGAAGGCCATGGCGGCCGCGGTCGCCACATTAAGCGAATCGGTGCCCGGCGTCATCGGGATGCGGGCGCGAGTATCGCTGGCCCGCATGGTCTCCTCGGTGAGACCGGGGCCCTCCGCGCCGAGCAGCAGGGCGACCCGGTCGCCGGTCATGGCGGTGGCGAGGGTGTCGGCCTTCGGATTCGGGGTCAGCGCGATGATCTGGAAACCCTTGTCGCGCAGCACGTCCAGACCGTCCGGAAAGGGCGGCAGCTGGGCGAACGGGACGCGCAGCACGTGCCCCATGGACACGCGCACCGCGCGCCGGTACAGCGGATCCGAGCAGCGGTCGCCGAATAGTACGGCGTCCGCGCCCAATCCGGCGGCATTGCGGAAGATCGAGCCGATGTTCTCGTGATCGTTGACGCCCTCGAGCACGGCGACCGTGCGCGCCTGCGCCAGCACCTCGTCCACGGTGAGCTCCCGCGGCCGGTATGCGCCCGCGAGCACGCCCCGATTCAAATGGAATCCCACCACCTGCGCCATCACCTCGGCGCTGGCCTGGTAATACGGAATATCGATTCCGCCGAGATCGGCTTCCAGCTGTTCATATCGGCGTTCGACACCTAGCAACGCGAACGGCGTGAACCGGGAGGCCAGCATTCGTTGCACGACGACGACGCCTTCGGCGATCACCAAACCCTTGCCGCCGGGCAGGTCGGGCCGCCGATCGGCATTGTTGAGATCACGGAAATCGGCGACCCGTGGATCGCCGGGATCGTCGATAGGGATTACTTCGGCCATCGGCCCAATTCTGCCTCCGCTGCGGCCGGGTGATTCTTCGGGGCATAGGGTGATCGAGACCCCGATCCCGATCCACATGAAGAGGACAGCCCATGAGCAGCAAGCCGGAAATCGAGTTTCAGGACGGCCCCGCCCCCGTTGAGCTCGTGATCAAGGACCTCGCAGTGGGCGACGGCGCGGAAGCCAAGCCGGGCGACAACGTGACCGTGCACTACGTGGGCGTCGAGTACGACACCGGCGAGCAGTTCGACTCCTCGTGGGACCGCGGCGAATCGATCACCTTCCCGCTGCGCGGCCTGATCCAGGGCTGGCAGGACGGCATCCCGGGCATGAAGGTCGGCGGCCGCCGCCAGCTCACCATCCCGCCGAAGCTGGCCTACGGCGAGTCCGGCGGCCACCAGCTCTCCGGCAAGACCCTGGTCTTCGTCATCGACCTGGTCGACGTACTGAACTGACGCTGCGCGTCGAACAGACAAAACATGCCCGCCCGCACTGGAAAGTGCGGGCGGGCATGGTGTTTGGGTGGGGGCGTACGCCGCCGACGCTCCCGGATATCCGGAGCGAAGCCCCTGGGGCTTCGGACCTGGAATGGCCCCGGCGCCGACGCTCCCTGGTATCCGGAGCGAAGCCCCTGGGGCTTCGGACCCGGGATGGCCCCGGCGCCGACGGTCCCGTGTATCCGGAGCGAGGCCCTGGGAGGTTCGGACCCGGGATGGCCTCGGAGTTTCCGGTTTCGGGTGGGCCGCGGGAGCTTTCGGGGTCCCGGGCGTGCGCCGCGGTGTCCGGGGGCGCGGGGGCTGGGCCCCCGCACCCTCTTTTTGGGGGTCTGGGGGCTCGCCCCCAGTTACCTCACACCTTCACCACGATGCTGCTGATGATCTTGTCGGCGAAGGTCTGGCGTTTGGCGTCCCAGAGGGGCCAGAGCCAGCCGAGGTAGCAGGCCAGGCTGTCGACGATGTGGCAGAGCTGGCGGACGAAGGCCATGCCGAAGCCGAGGGGTTGGCCGTCGGCCTCGCGGATCAGCCTGATGCCCAGCATCTTCTTGCCGGGGGTCTGGCCGCTGGTGCCTTCCATGTAGATGAAATACAGCCCGCCGATGAACGCGATGAGCGCACCGATGAGGATCAGCACGAGGCCACCGGCGGACAAGCCGCCCGAGCACGACGTGCTGTACGAGGAGTCGGTGGAGTCGTTGACGCAGTTCATATCCTTCGAGCCGATCGCGAAGCCGATCCCGTAGAAGATCGCGGCGGGCACGCCGATGATCAATCGGTCGACGAGGAACGCGCCCACCCGCGCACCCCAACTGGCATAGGGCTGTTGCGGAAAGGCGTTGTAGCCGGGCGGATACCCGCCGGGCTGACCGGGATACCCGCCGGGCTGGCCCGGATATCCGCCGGGGGGCTGCTGCCCGAATCCCGGTGGCTGCTGTCCGTAGCCGGGCTGTTGCGGCTGCTGCGAGTAGGGATCGTTGCCGTACGTCATCGGATCCTCCCCAGGGGGATGCGGGGGTATTGCCCCCCGCATTGTCTCCTGAATTACGAACCTACGACGGCATTCATGATGGTTCCACCGCTGGTGGCGACCGCGCCGCCCATCATGGCGTTGGCGATCATCTTCGGGGAGGCCGAGCCGCCGCCCCACTTCTCCCAGGCGAAGCGCCCGCCGCCGTACGTGATCGCCGCGATTCCGGACATCTGGGTGAACCAGGTGAAGTAGCGGAACATCTTCATCATCTTGTCGGCCATGGGCGGGGTTTCCGCGGTGGGATTACCCATCTGGGCCAGAACCGTGCCATACATGTCGTGCGCGGCCATCAGCATGCTCACGATCGTTTCCTCTCCGGTACCGGGGCGCTGGGTGAAGCCAGGGGAACGGATAGAGCGGACGAGATTCCGAAACGGGTCGATTAGAGCAATTCGGGCACAGTGTAACCCGGTGAACCGCCGATTGTTGCCAATTGTTTGCGAACGTTATTCGCGAATGATGTCGACGGGGTCGGACAGGGCGGCCGAAATGGCCACCTGCTGCGGCACTCCGAGCTGGGGGAGCGCGCCGAGCGCCTGATTTGTCTGGTTGCCCAGTACTTTCGTGACCGACTGCAACTGCGTCACGCCGCCCGTGAGCGCCTGCATGGCCGCGACCAGCTGGGTCCCCGCCTGATCGGCGATGGCCGGAATCTGCTGCGCCAGCGACGCGCCCTGATTCAATTGCGCGCTCGCGTCGTTCAGCCTGCTCGCGGCATCGCGCAGCAGCTGCCCCACCTTGGTATCCGGAGTGACTTGCGTGCCGGTCAGATTCGCGAAACCGCTCAACTGGGCATCCGCCTGATTGGCGATGTTCTGCAGCGCCTGCAACTGGGTGATGACACTCGCCAGCTGCGGATCATTCGCGAACGGCAGCGCCTGCAACAGCGGCACCACCAGATTGAGCCCGCCCGACAACGCGCCCGCCGACTGGGCGACCTGCCCCATCGTGACCCCGGTCGAATCCAGCGCCGTGGCAAGCTGATTCGCCTGCGTGGTCGCGGCCGACAGGGTGCCGTTGAGGGCGTCGATGCCGGAGGTCAGCTGTCCCGCACCGGCTTTCGCCTGATTCAGGAAGTCCATCATCTGATCGGCCCCGCCGGAGAACTGCGACGCGCCGTCGGCGGCGGCCTGCACGCCCGCGCTCAGCAACTGCGAGGTCCCCGCGATCTGCGAGACCTGCAGCCGCGCGGTGTTCATGGTCGAGAACAGGGTGTCCAGCCCGGCCGCGCTGATCTTCTTCGTCACCTCGTTCACGGCGTCGTTGACCAGGTTCGCGTCGGCCCGCTGGTGCGTGGCCACGGTGACCTGCGCCTTCTTCGGCTTGTCGGTGGCCAGCGACTTGATGTCGGCGGTCAGATCCGCGGGCAGGGTGACCACCGCCGCGTAATCCTTGGTGTCGGCCTCGGCCACCACGTCCCAGTGCCGGTTCGTGCTGTCCTGCAGTTCCTTGGCGATGCGCGCGCCCAGCGGCCCGTTGTCCTTACTGACCAGCGCGACCGCGGTGGGCGCGGAGCGCAGCCGCAGCACACTGAGGGTGCCCGCGGTGACCGCGGCGGCGAGCAGCAGGACGATCAGGACCCAGCGGGTGCGTTTTCCGAACACCATTCAGACCGTAGAGGTCTCCCATGGCGCTACCTCTGATGAAGGTCTGAGAGTTCGGTAAAGACCGGTCGATCCGGCAATTCCAGCACCAGCCGCGCCCCGCCCAGCCTGCTGTCCTCGAAATACGCACGACCACCGTGCAATTGGGCCTGCTGCGCCACCAGCGCCAGCCCCAGCCCGGAACCGCCCTTGGCGGCCTGACTGCCGCGGAAGAATCGCTCGAACACCGCGGCCCGCTCGTCGAAGGGCAGGCCGCGCCCGTTGTCGTCGACCGCGATCACGATGAACCCACCGGGTCGGCGATGCGCGGAGACGACCGCCTCGGTCGCCCCTCCGTGCTTGGCCGAGTTGGTGAGGGCATTGTCGACCGCCAGCCGCAGCCCGGTGGGCAGCCCGCGGGTGATCAGTTCGGCATCGGTGTCGATGTACACCTTCAACTGCGGGAAGTGCCGCATGGCGTCGTGGGCGGCGGTGTCGCACAGCTCGGCCACATCGGTGACCACGTGGTCGCGCTCATTGGTGAGGTCACCGGCGGCCAGCCGTTCCAGCGCGGCCAGGGTGGTCTCCACCCGATTCTGGCCGCGCTGCAGATCGGTGAGGATCTCGCGGCGCTGTTCCTCGTCGAGATCCAGGGTGCTGAGCACCTCGAGGTCGGTGCGCATGGCGGTGAGCGGGGTGCGCAGTTCGTGCGCGGAGACGGCGGCGAAGTCGCGGGCGGTCTCGAGCGCGGCGGCGGTCTCGGCCTGCGCCCGGTCCACGTGTTCGAGCATGGTGTTGACGGCCTCGGCGAGTTTGTCGGCCTCCTTCACCCCCGAACCGTCCACGGCCAGCGGGGTTCTCGGCTCGCCGCCGGGTCCGCGCTCGTCCAGCGCCTTGGTGAGTTTCACGATGGGTCGCACCGCGCGGCCGCCCAGCAGCCAGCCCAATCCGGCCGAGGCCGTCACCGCCAGCGCCGCGGCCAGATACACCCACTGCCGCTGCTCGTGAATGGTCTGCTCGGTCTGATTGGTCGGAATGCCCAGCGACACCACGCGTCCGGGCGGTTGCGCCTCGGTGGTGGTGAGCACCCGGTAGGCGTTGCCGTCGACGTCGACGGTGACCCGGCCGACCGGCAGCGGCGGCAACTGCACCGCCGTACTGGACACGGAGCCGTCCGCGAAGCGCACCGTCAGCGCCATTTCCTTGTTGGGCGCGAGCAGTTCGACCACATTGACGGCGAACACCGGCTGGATGAGCACCAGACGCGAGACCATCGTCAGTTGCTCGTCGGCCTGCGCCATATTGCTGCGGCCGATCGCGTAGATGGTGATCCAGCTCAGAATCGCGACGATGATGGTCGCGCCCAGCGCCGCCGCGGCCGCGACACGCAACCGCAGGGTGTAGGACCAGCGGCGGCCGACGCTCCTGTCGCTCTTGTTGAAAGCGCCTGCCGCCCACTTCATTTGGGTGCTCGCAGCACGAAGCCCACGCCGCGGATGGTGTGCAGCAGCCGCGGGCTGCCGTCGGCCTCCAGCTTGCGGCGCAGATAGCCGACGAAGACGTCGACCACATTGGTGTCGGCGGCGAAGTCGTAGCCCCACACCAGTTCCAGCAGCCGCTCCCGGCTCAACACCACGCCGGCGCTGCGGGCCAGCGTGGACAGCAGCTCGAATTCCCTTTTGGTGAGCTCGATCTCGACGCCGTTCAACAGGGCGCGATACCCGGCGACGTCGACCTCCAAGGGGCCCACCGTGATCGCGCCCGGAATGGCGGAGGCGGGCGCGTCGGTGCGCCGCCGCAGCAGCGCCTTGATCCGGGCGACCAGTTCGGCGAGCACGAACGGCTTCACCAGATAGTCGTCGGCCCCGGACTCCAGGCCCGCGATCCGGTCGTCGACCGAACTGCGCGCCGACAGCACGCAGATCGGGACCTCGTTGCCCATCGCCCGCAGGGCGGTGACCACGCCCGCGCCGTCCAGCACGGGCATGTTCATATCGAGAACGACCGCGTCCGGGGCGGATTCGTTGACGCTGCGCAGCGCCGCCGCCCCGTCCCGGGCGATCACCACCCGGAAGCCCGACAGCCGGAGCCCGCGCTCGACCGAGGCGAGGACGTCCTCGTCGTCATCGACAACCAGGACTGTGGGTACCTCGCTGCGTTCGGCCACGGTCTCCATTCTGGCAGCCGTGACCTCAGTAGTTGTTGCAGACGTCGGCGACCTGCTGGATGGTGGCGGCGATGCCACCGGCACGCGGGTCGGAAGCGGCCTGGTTGGCGGCGTCCGGGTGGTCGGCCAGGTACTGGTCGACCTCGGCCTTGCGCTGCGCGGGGCTCTGATCGAACTTGGCCTTCAATTCGGCCTTGGTGTCCGGGTTCTGATCCAGCATCGAGGCCAGCGCCGGGGCCTTGTCGTGCAGGGCGGCGTCCACCTGCGCGAAGCTGCAGGTCGAATTCAGCAGCGGCGCAACCAGATCCGTCGGGGAGGCGGACGCGGTGGCGGGCGCGAGGGCGAGGGCTACGGCGGCGACCGCACCGGCTCCGAAGAGCACCCCGGCACGGCGATTACGAACGAAGCTCATTCATCAGCCTTTCTTGACCCGGCGGGGGCCGGGTTCCGGCTGCGGACCTGACGATCCGCGCCCGCCCGACGTTAAACCACCCGGTTGGGACCGCGATGAGCGCTCTCTGAAAGAACTCTGAGGGACCTCAGGAGGTGGGAGCGGCCGGATCCACCGCGGTCGTATCGACTTCGGCGGGGTCGATGCGGCGGATCGGCATGGTCAAGGCCGCGGCGGCATCGGCGGCGGCGATGCTCTCCTTGTCCTCCATCAGGGTGACCGCGTCGCGGATCTGCTTCTCCAGGGTGGGCAGCATGGCGGCGTCGTCGATGGTGGGCGGCACCTCGTAGGAGTCGCCCGCGGCGATCTGGCGCATGGTGCGGCGCAGGATCTTTCCGGAGCGGGTCTTGGGCAGGGCGGTCACCGCGACCACGTCGTAGAGCGTCGCGATGGCGCCGACCCGTTCGCGGACCCGCTCGATGATCTCCGCGCGCAACCGTTCCGGCTCCAGGTCGACGCCGGTCTTCAACACCACGTAGCCGATCGGGCGCTGGCCCTTGAGTTCGTCGGGGATGCCGACCACCGCGGTCTCGGCGACCGCCGGATGCCCGGAGATGGCCGCTTCGATGCCGCCCGCCGAAAGCCGGTGGCCCGCCATATTGATGACGTCGTCGCTGCGACCCAGGACGAACAGGTAGCCGTCCTCGTCGAAGAACCCGGAGTCGCCGGTCAGATAGTGGCCGGGATAGGCGGAGAGATAGGAGCGCTCGTAGCGGGCGTCGTCGCGCCACAGGGTGGTCAGCGTGCCGGGCGGCAGCGGCAGCCCGATGACGATGTTTCCTTCTGTATTAGGGGCGACCGCATTGCCCTCGGAGTCGAGCACCCGCAGCCGGTAGCCGGGCACCGGCACCGAGGCCGAACCGGCCTTGATCGGAAGCTGCTGCAGCCCGAGCGGATTGGCGCAGATCGGCCAGCCGGTCTCGGTCTGCCACCAGTGGTCCACGACCGGGCAGTCCGGATAGTCGGCGAGCAGGGTCTCCACCGACCATTCGTAGGTGGCCGGATCCAGCCGCTCGCCCGCGCAGAACAGGGCCCGCAGCGAGGACAGGTCGTGCCGGTGCGCGGTGGCCGCGTCCGGATCGGCGCGGCGGATGGCCCGCAGCGCGGTGGGTGCGGTGAACATCACGTCCACCTTGTACTCGTCGACCAGCCGCCAGAAGGTGCCCGCGTCCGGCGTCCCGATCGGCTTGCCCTCGTAAAGAATGGTGGTCGCGCCGACCAGCAGTGGCGCGTACACGATGTAGGAGTGCCCGACCACCCAGCCGATATCGGAGGTGGTGAGCATGGTCTGCCCCGGACCGACCTCGTAGATATTGCGCATGGACCAGGCCATCGCGACCGCGTGCCCGCCGTTGTCGCGCACCACGCCCTTGGGCTTCCCGGTGGTCCCGGAGGTGTAGAGGATGTAGAGCGGATCGGTCGCGGCCAGCGACACCGGCTCGGCCGGTTCGGCCCCGATCTGCGCCTGGTCCCAATCGAGCCAGCGGGCGGCGATGCTCTCGCTGGAGGCGGGCAGATGCTCGGTGGCGGCCTGCTCGGCGGGAAAACGAATGGTGGGGAAGCCTTCTCGCTGCTTGACCAGTACGGTTCTGGGCGCCGTGGTCTGCGCGAGGTCGAGGGCGGCCAGCACGATGGGCGGGTATTCGATGCGGCGGCCGGGTTCCAGCCCGCCGGAGGCCGTGATAATCAGCACAGGTTCGGCGTCGTCGATGCGGGCCGCGAGCTCGTGGGCGGCGAAGCCGCCGAAGACCACCGAATGCACCGCGCCGATGCGGGCGCAGGCGAGCATGGCGATCACGGCTTCGGGAATCATCGGCATATAGATGACGACACGGTCACCGGTCTTGACGCCCAGCCGCAGCATGGAACCGGCAAATCGGGCGACTTCGTCGAGCAGTTCCCGATATGCGTAGATCCGCCTGGACCCGGTCATAGCCGAGTCGTATATTAGGGCCGGTTGTTCGGCGCGACCTCCCTCCTGACCGCCGGAAGTGCCGTCGGGAGTTGTGATCTCGCGCACATGCCGATCCAGCGCGTTGTAGGAGGTGTTGAGGCGAGCGTCGGGAAACCAGCGCGCCGTCGGACGGGCCGCGGTATCGAGAATCTGGGTGGGAGGCACATCCCAGCTGATGGCATCGGCCGCGGTGCGCCAGAACTCCGAGGGATCGACCAGGCTCAGCTGATACGCCGGTCGGTACTCGTGCTTCGCGTTCAACCCGGTGACTCCCTAGCTCCGCCTGTTGTCCTTGAGATGCGCTGAGATGCCCGCCTCGATAGATCGACCTGATTGTGGCAGACTTCACGCGACGTCCGGGCGGACGCCGCGACCTTTGATTTTGCCTGCAAATGGCTGGTCAGGGACCGGTGGTTGCCAAGAGGTCACACAAGAAGTTATTGATCCGTTAGAATCGCATGTCACATATTTCGGCCGTCATGGACGCAATTTCTCGGCCAGCCGCCGTTCTCGGCCAGCTCCGTCTGACGGGCCAAGCGTGCGATCGCGGAGGCTCGCTGATGGCGCGTGGCTGGGGCCAGTTTGGAAAGTGAGTGGGAGATGCGTGACGCCGCTAGGTCCGGCAGCAATAAGCGCTGGGCGCTGAGCAACTGGGACCTGCGATGGAAGGTTACGGCGGTCCTCGCCGTGCCGCTGTTGGTCGCCGTTGTGCTTGGAGCGTCCAGGATCTCGGCGGAGTTCGCCGACTCCAGCCGACTCTCCACGGCGACCGACCATGTCGGGGTGATCCCGGCGATCACCGGTCTCAGTGCGGACGCGGCGCAGGTCGCGGGTGGACAGATGGTCATGCTGGGCCCGACCCAGTCGCTGACGTCGGACCCCGAGCTCGCGCAGTTGGATACCGCCATCTCCTTCGCCGAGAAGGCCTCCTCACGGCTGAGTGACCTGCCCAGTGCCCGTCAGGCGCTGGACGAGATGATCTTGGGCGCCAAGAAGATCCGGGCGCAGGGCCTGGCCCCGTCCTCCTCGATTCCGGACACCGTCGCGGCGGTCGAACGCATTCGTGGCAACAGCGTCAAGACCGTGGAGAACATCGTCTCCACCGTCGCCGACAAGTCCGTGGACCAGTCCAAGCTGCGCCTGGTCGACTCGCTCAACTCGCGCTGGATGCTGTTCAACGAGGTCGCCGGCATGGCCGAGGCCCTACGCAACAATCCGAAGGATGGTCTCAAGGACATCCAGATCGGCGTCAATACCGAGCGGCAGATGCTCGCCGTGCTCGCGCACCGCTTCCAGGACGGCGACCAGATCATCGCCGATCTGCAGCGCGGCGCCGACACCCGCGTGCAGCTGGTCAACGGACCGCAGGCGCAGGCCGGGCAGCTGCCGGTGGCGGAGCTGAAGGACTCGCTGGTCGCGAGCATCAACAGCTATCAGACCATCGCCACCAACTCGACCAAGGACATCGTCTCCCGAGTCGACGACCTGGCCTCCACCGCCCGCTCGGACGCCATTCGCTACTCGATCATCGTCATCGCCACCATCCTCGGCGCCATGGCGCTGGCCGTGCTGATCGCGCGCGCGATGATCGTCCCGCTGCGCCGCCTGCGCCTGGCCGCCCTGCGCGTCGCCGAATACGACCTCGGCCAGGAAGTTTCCGCGCTGCGTGACGGTGCGGACCCCGAAGACGTTCCGCTGGAACCGATGCCGGTGCACACCGATGAGGAAATCGGTCAGCTCGCCCGCGCCGTCGACGACATCCACGGTCAGGCGCTGCGCCTCGCGGCCGACCAGGCCGCCATGCGTACCCAGGTCAACGACATGTTCGAGACCCTGGCCCGCCGCTCCAAGTCCCTTGTCGACCATCAGCTCTCGCTCATCGAGGCGATGGAGTACGACGAGAAGGACCCGCGCCTGCTCGAGAACCTCTTCCGCCTCGACCACCTCGCCGCCCGTATGCGGCGTAATGGCGACAACCTGCTCATTCTGGCCGGCACCAAACAGCGCCGGACCAAGTCCGCGCCGGTCGAGATCGCCGACGTGCTGCGTGCCGCCATCTCCGAGGTGGAGGACTACGAACGCGTCAAACTGGGTGCCACCCCGCGTGGTTCGCTCGTCGAGCCCGCCGCCTCCGACCTCGCGCACCTGTTCGCCGAGCTCCTGGACAACGCGCTGCGCGCCTCTCCGCCGGAGACCGACGTCAAGTTCACCTTCGCCCAGGCCCACGATCAGGGTCTGCTGATCGAGGTCGCCGACCGCGGCATCGGTATGCCCCCGGCCGAGATGGCCGAGATCAACCGCCGACTCGAGGCCGTGGCCGAGGTCGGCCCGGACACCGCACGCCACATGGGTCTGTTCGTGGTCGGCCGCCTGGCCGAGCGCCACGGCCTGACCGTGCGCCTGCGCCCCACCTTCGACACCGCCCGCGATCCGGGTGTGACCGTCACCGTGCACGTGCCCAAGCCGCTGATCGTGGCGGCGGGCGGCGCCATCTCGGTGCCGCCGCAGCCGCAGGACGCGCCGCAGCGCCCGCAGCCGGCTCCGGCCGCGCAGGGTGCGGGCAACCAGGCCGGCGCCGCCGCCTCCATGCAGATGCGCGCGGTCACCCGCACGGC
>NZ_JBSGBY010000255.1:0-11278 GCF_053601505.1 Nocardia sp. NPDC004722 | reverse complement strand
GCGCTGCGCTCCCCCGTGCCCGCCCACGTCCGCGTCGACCGCCTCGGCCGCTACCGGCCCGAGATCGAAACCGCCCTCTACTACTGCTGTCTCGAGGCCATGCAGAACAGCGCCAAACACGGCGGGCCGGGCACCACGGTCACCATCGCCGCGCAACAGCACGGCGGCACACTGCTTTTCACCCTCAGCGACACCGGCTGCGGCTTCGACCCGACGGCGGCCGGGCCGGGGTTGGGGCTGACCAATATGAACGATCGCCTCGCGGTGATCGGCGGCACCCTCACCATCGACTCCGCGCCCGGCATGGGCACCCGCCTCACCGCCGCCGTGCCCACCCGGCCGCTGCGGGCGAACCGGGGACCGGTTTCAGAATCACGGTGATCGTGGCGCTGTTCGCGCGCGCCGACACGCGACAGGATCTGGCCGGACGGTCGCGGCTCCCGCGACCGCCAGGTCCACCGTCGACAAGGAAGGCGCTTCGCGTGAGTCCCCACCGCGTGCTCGGAACCCGCACATGATCAGTCTCGGCGCGACGAAAACCGCTGCCACCGCGGTGAATCAGGCCCGATTCACCCTGCCCGGCCCCGTGCGCGGCCTGCTCGTGCGCGCGCTGTCGCTGGCCGTGCTGCTGGCGGTGTGGTGGGCGGTCGCCGCCGCGAAACTCGTCGACCCGCAATTCCTGCCCGGCCCGCGCGCGGTCTGGGACGCGTTCGTGCGGGCCAACAGCTGGCATCCGCTCGCGCCCGGCGTGCCACGGGAGGTGCCCGGCGAACAGAACTACTTCCTCTGGGAACACCTGCTGGCCAGCTTGCAGCGCATCGCCGTCGGCGCGGGCGCGGCGGTCCTGCTCGGGCCCGTCGTCGGATTCGCGCTCGGCACCTCGAAAGCGCTCGCCACGATCGTCGGCCCGTACCTGAACTTCCTGCGCACCCTGCCGCCGCTGGGCTATATCGGCCTGCTCATCGTGTGGTTCGGCATCGGCGACACCTCGAAGATCTGGCTGCTGTTCCTGGCCGCCTTCCCGCCCGTCGTGATCGCCACCATCGCAGGGGTGCACGGGGTTTCGGCCGATCGCGTCAACGCGGCGCGGTCCCTGGGGGCCTCGCGCGTGCAGGTCGTCACCCGCGTGCTGCTGCCCGCGACGCTGCCCGAGGTGATCGGCGGCATCCGGGTCGCCGTCGGCTTCGCCTGGACCACCGTGGTCGCGGCCGAGCTGAACAACGGCATCCCCGGCATCGGCGGTCTCGCGTTCCTGGCCGGGCAGCAGCTCAATACGCCGCTGACCATGGCCTGCATCCTCGTCATCGGACTCACCGCGCTCACTCTCGACGCGGTCATCAGCTGGATCGGCGCGCTGGTCGTGCCGTGGAAAGGCAAAGCGTGAAGCGCACTCTCACCACCCTGGCCCTCGCCGGACTGCTCACCGCGTCGCTGACCGCGTGCGTGCAATCCGGGCGCACCGACCAGTCGCGGGCCAGCGGCGACAAGCCCGCCTGCCCGGTGGCCGTGGACGAAAGCTTCACCGGCACCGTACGACTCGGCTACCAGGACATCCCCAACGGCGATCTGGTGGTCAAGGACGCCGGTCTGCTCGAGACCTGCCTGCCCAAGGCCACCATCACCTGGAGCAAGTTCGCCTCGGGCGCCACGGTCATCCAGGCGTTCGGGTCGAACTCCCTGGACCTGGGACTGCTCGGCAGCGCGGCCGCCGCCCGCGCGGTGTCCGCGCCGCTGAACATCCCCATGAAGGCGGTGTGGGTGCACGACGTGATCGGGGCCGCCGAATCGCTGGTCGTGAAGGATCCGGCGATCACGAGCGTGGCGGGCCTGCGCGGCAAGCGCATCGCGGTGCCCTTCGCCAGCACCTCGCATTACAGTCTGCTCGCGGCGCTCGCCGCCGCGGGCGTCGAGCGGGACGTGCACCTGGTGAACCTGCAGCCCGACGCCATCGCCGCGGCCTGGAAGGGCGGCGATATCGACGCGGCCTTCATCTGGGAACCGACGTTGTCGGAACTGGTGAAGACCGGGCACGTGGTCACCACGGCCGCCGACACCGCCAAGGCGGGCAAACCGACCTACGACCTGGAAGGCGCACGCGCCGACTTCGTTTCGGCCAATCCGCGCTTCCTCGAGGTGTGGACCGCCGCGCAGAACTGGGCCGTCAACCTCATCAACACCGCGCCCGACACCGCGGCCACCCGGATCTCGGCGCAGCTGGGCGTCCCGGTCCCCGATATCCGCAAGCAGCTCGGCGAGTACGGCTACCTCGACGCGGCCACCCAGGCCGGACCCGCCTATCTCGGCAAGCAGCTCGGCCTGGATCTGAAGTCCGCCGCCGATTTCCTGTTGAGCCAGGGCGAGATCCAAGGACTGGCCGCCCCGGACGCGTACGCGGGCGCGGTCTACGCCAATGCCGCCGCGACGGTGAGCGCGAAATGACCGCCGCGCTCGAGGTGCGCGACCGGGTGGTGCTGACGGACGTCTCCAAGACCTACGACACCCCGACCGGCAGCACCGTCGCGCTCTCCCCTACCGACCTGGTCATCGAGCCCGGTGAGTTCGTGAGCGTCGTCGGCCCCTCGGGCTGCGGGAAAACCACGCTGCTGCAACTGCTCGGCGGCTTTCTGCCGCCCAGCACCGGCAGCCTGCTGGTCGGGCAGGACCCGATCGAGGGACCCGGCCCGCAGCGCGGGGTGGTCTTCCAGGCCCCCACCCTGTACCCGTGGTTGTCGGTGCGCGGCAATATCGAGTTCGGCCCGAAATGTCGTGGTGTGGACAAGAAGA
The DNA here is from genome assembly GCF_053601505.1 of Nocardia sp. NPDC004722. Lineage (NCBI taxonomy): Bacteria > Bacillati > Actinomycetota > Actinomycetes > Mycobacteriales > Nocardiaceae > Nocardia > Nocardia sp. NPDC004722. Next base: position 8,494 of record NZ_JBSGBY010000255.1, on the reverse strand, counting down.
CGCGGCGGGCGGCGACCGACCGGATGCTCGAACTGGTTGGTCTCGCCGACTTCGGCGACAAGCGGCCCTACGAACTGTCCGGCGGCATGCAGCAGCGGGCACAGATCGCGCGGGTGCTGGTCAACGATCCGCGCATCGTGCTCATGGACGAACCGTTCGGCGCGCTCGACCAGCTCACCCGCGAACGCTTGCAGGTCGAGTTGCTGCGGCTGTGGCGGGAGGCGGGCAAAACCATTGTGTTCGTGACCCATTCGGTGGCGGAGGCGGTATTCCTGTCCACCCGGGTATTGGTCATGAGCGCCCGCCCGGGCCGGATCATCGTGGATCGCCGCATCGAATTACCGAATGATGACGATGCCGGGGTGCGTGACCTCGCGGTCACGGCCACACCCGAGTTCCAAGCCCTCAAGACAGAATTGGCGGCGGCGATCTACGCGGCACACGCCTAGGTCTGGAAATACGACAATGGCCCTCGCCGCATATTTGCGGAGAGGGCCATTGTTTTGTTCTGACTAACGCGGAACCTGATTACAGGTACGCGCCGCACACGGGCCAGGCGCCCGCGCCCTGGCCGGCGAGCACGTTCTCCGCGACGCGGATCTGCTCTTCGCGGCTGGCGTTGGAGGCGTTGCCCGAACCGCCGTAGGCGTTCCAGGTGCTCTGGGTGAACTGCAGCCCGCCGTAGAAACCGTTGCCGGTGTTCGCGGCCCAGTTTCCGCTGGCCTCGCAGTTGGCGACGGCGTCCCAGTTGTGCCCGGCGGCCGACGCGGTCGCGGTGGACAGCGCGAACGGAACGGACACGAGCGCGCCGACGGCCGCGGTCGCGGCGAGCATGCGGGTGGTGAGCTTCCGGTTGCGATGCATATGTGTTTTCCCTTGCCTGCGCCCACCGTCCCGCGCTGTGAGCTGCGGTTCCCCGTCCCCAGGGTTATCGGTTGCTCTCGAATCGCGGGACGGGTTCCGGCGTTCGTCGATTCGAGCGGGGGCCCGGAGGAATCCGAGCCGAGAACGACGGTAACGGATCAATCACGGCGAATCACGTATCGATCACGGGCAGTTGACAAAACGGTATCTGCCGCACTCGATGCGTTTACGCAGTTGGCATCGGAGTGTCGCGAAATCACATTTCTGGAATTTACGGCCGAATTTGTGACGGAGGTCACGGGAAAATGGTGACCCCGATCGCGTAATACAAAGTCGACACAAAACGATGCGCACCGAAAATCACCCTCCGACCGGCTCGGATCGCGCTGCGCGCAACCGTTGCCCCAGGTCAGAGCCGTCGCCATAGTGCCTGCAATACCGTTTCGGGTCCCGCAGGAGGAACCATGGCCGCCATCGATGAACCCCGATCGGGCGCACGCGCCGTCGACCGCGCGGTGCAGGTGCTCAATTGCTTCGAGGGCGACGATCCCGAGTTGTCGGTCAGCGAACTGGCTCAGCGGGCCGGGCTGCCCGTCAGCACGACCCACCGGCTCGCCCAGGCCCTGGTCCGCGGCGGGCTGCTGGAACAGGACCCTGCGACCGACCGCTACCGCGTCGGTCACGGACTGGCCACCCTGGCCCGGCCCGCCCTCACCCGGCTGGGTCTCGACTCGGTCGCACCCCATCTCTACGCGCTGGCGGCGGGCATCCGGATCACCGTCAGCGTGAGCGTGGCCGACGACCGCGACGCCGTCACGGTGTTCCAGGCGCGGCCGCCCGTCTACTTCTGCCACCACCAGGTGCCGCGGCCCCGCCAATCCCTTCAGACCAGCGCGACCGGGCATGCGCTGCTGGCCTACTCACCGGCCCGCGCCACCGCCGATGTCGACCTCGACCGCGTCCGCCACATCGGCTTCGCCTCGGAGCTCATCGAGAGCGAGGATCCGATCCGGTCGCTCGCGGTGCCGATCGTCGGCCCGCATCGGCAGGTGCAGGGTGCGCTGGCGGTACAGGCCCGCTCCGCACGGCTGGACGACGAGCTCATCCGCGCGGTGGTGCCCGCCATGCGCATCGCGGCCGGGCGGATCGCGCCGCTGTTTCAAACCACCGGCGCCCCAGCGTTTTCCGCCGCCGAATTTCGCTCACGCTGATTTCCACATCGTGAAATCGCGATTGCCGCGCCGGTCGCGGCATCGCAGCATATGTGCACTCCCCGTCTCGAAAGGGATTCCCATGCAGCTCTGTTGTCGCCCCGGACACGAATCAGCCCGTACGACAGACATATTCACCGAAAGAGTCCCCCATGGCATTCCCGCTCCGCCGTCCCCGGCTGCGGCGCGCCCTCGCGGCCGCGTTCACCGTCACCAGTGCGGTGGTCCTGCTCACCGGCTGCGCCAAGACCGACGCCGGCACGACCGCCGACGGTAAGACCGTCGTCCGCTACCAGGGCACCACCGGTCAGGTCACGGCCTTCGAACTGGCCGCCGACCTCGGCTACTTCAAGAAGATCGACCTCCACTGGGAGGGCGATACCACCAGCGGCCCGGCCAATATCCAGGCCGCGGCCACCAAGCAGGTCGAATTCGGCAGCGCCTTCAACGGCGCGGTCATCAAGCTCGTGGCGGGCGGCGCGCCCGTGACCGCCGTGCTCAGCTCCTACGGCGCGGACGAACTGAACTTCACCGGCTACTTCGTGCGTGACGACTCCGGCATCAAGTCGGCCCGCGATCTCATCGGCAAGAAGGTCGGCGTCAATACCCTCGGCGCGCACCACGAGTTCATCACCCGGCAGTGGCTGCACGATCAAGGTCTCAGCGACAGCGAGATCAAACAGGTCCAGCTGGTGGTGCTGCCGCCCGCCAATACCGAGGAAGCGCTGCGCAACGGGCAGATCGACGTGGCCGCGCTCGGTGGCGTCTTCCGGGACAATGCCGTCGGCCGAGGCGGTCTGCACCCGCTCTACACCGACAAGGACCTGTTCGGGAAATTCGATTACGGCACATACGTTTTCCGCAACGACTACCTGAAGTCGCACGCCGACGCGGTGGCCGACTTCGTGCAGGGCACCGCCCGGGCCACCCGATGGTTGCAGGTCACGCCGCGCGATCAGGTGGTCGCCAAGTTCACCGACATCATCACCAAGCGCGGCCGCAACGAGAACACCTCGCTGCTGCAGTACTACCACTCCTACGGCGTTCCGGTCCCCGGCGGCGTGATCGCCGAGAAGGAAATCCAGATCTGGGTCGACTGGCTGGTGCGCAATGGTGAACTGCCCGCGGGCAAGCTGACGGCCAAGGACCTCTACACCAACAAGGACAACCCGTACGCCAACGGCACCTATCCGGAGAACTCCGGACCCAGCGGCGAGGCGGTGGCGAAATGAGCGGCACGACAGTGAAACTCGCGCTCGCCGGGGTGGGCAAGGAATTCACGGTGCGAGGTGAGCAGGACGCGTTCACCGCGCTCGAGGACATCACCGTCGATGTTCGCGACGGCGAGTTCCTGGTGCTGGTCGGGCCCAGCGGTTCGGGCAAGTCCACGCTGCTGGACCTGCTGGGCGGGCTCGGGAAGCCGACGTCCGGGCAGATCCTGCTCGACGGCGCGCCCGTGACCGGACCGGGCCTGGATCGCGGCATCGTGTTCCAGCAGTACGCGCTGCTGCCGTGGCGCACGGCCCGCGCCAATATCGAATTCGGGTTGGAGGCCAAGGGCATTCGCCGCCGCGAACGCCGCCGGATCGCCGAGCACTATCTCGAACTGGTCGGCTTGGCCGGATTCGGCGAGCGGTACCCGCACGAGCTGTCCGGCGGCATGAAGCAGCGGGTCGCCATCGCCCGCAGCCTGGCCTTCGACCCGGAAGTGCTGCTGATGGACGAGCCGTTCGCCGCACTCGACGCGCAGACCCGGGAGTCGTTGCAGGACGAGCTGTTACGGATCTGGCGAGCCACCGGCAAGACGGTGCTGTTCATCACCCACGGCATCGACGAGGCGGTCTACCTGGGTCAACGGGTCGCGGTGCTGACGTCGCGGCCCGGGCGGATCAAGGCGATCGTCGATATCGATCTGGATCGCGACGGCGATCCGGACGTCCGCTCCAGCGAACGGTTCCGCGAACTGCGCCACCACGTCTGGTCATTGCTGCACGACGAGGTGGCGCGCGCCCAAGACCTGGAACAGGCCGCGCTCGCCGCCGACAGGAGGACGACCAATGTCTAGCGCACTGCGATTGCCGCACGCGGCCCTCGAATTCCCGGACCTCACCACCGGCCACACGGCCTCCGAGACCACCGCGAGCGTCACCGATGCTGCGACCACCACGGATTCGGCGGTGTCGCGCCGGAAACCTTCGGTGCTTTCTCCGGCGGCCATCGGCCGGGCGGCGTGGCGGGTCGGCAAGCCCAGCATCGTGATCGCGGCCTTCCTCGGACTGTGGGAGGCGGCACCGCGGCTGGGACTGGTCGACGACATCTTCCTGCCACCGTTCTCGACGGTCGTCCAGGCCGGTATCGAACTCATCCGCAACGGTCAAATGTGGGACAACGTCTCCACCAGCCTGACCCGCTCGCTCATCGGCTTCGCGATCGCGCTCATCGCCGCGATCCCGGTCGGCGTGGCCATTGCCTGGTACAAGCCGGTGGCGGATTTCCTCAGTCCGATCCTCGAACTCTTCCGCAATACCGCCGCGCTGGCGCTGCTGCCGGTGTTCATCCTGATCCTCGGCATCGGCGAGACCTCCAAGATCGCGCTGGTGGTGTACGCCGGGTTCTTCCCGATCCTGCTCAACACCATCAGCGGGGTGCGGACCGTCGATCCGCTACTGGTGAAATCCGCGGTGTCGCTGGGCTTCTCGCCGCTGCGGCTGTTCCAGAAGGTGATCCTCCCGGCCGCGGTGCCGTCAATCTTCACCGGTATCCGGATGGCCGCGTCCGGCTCGATCCTGGTGCTCATCGCCGCGGAGATGTTCGGGGCGCGCGCCGGACTGGGCTACCTGATCACCGCGGCACAGCAGAACTTCCAGATCCCCGACATGTACGCCGGGATCGTCGCCATCGCCCTGGTCGGGCTCGTCTACAACGGCGTGCTGGTGGCCATCGAGCGGCGACTGTCGCGCTGGCGCACCAACTGACCCTCCCGAGGAGACCTCTCTATGACCAACGCACGCAAGCCTTTCCACCTCAACGCCTTCTTGATGGGTGTCGGCCACCATGAGGCCGCCTGGCGGCATCCGCGCACCCAGGAGCGCCGGGTCCTCGACGTCGCGCACTTCCAGGAGCTCGGGCAGATCGCCGAGCGCGGCAAGCTCGACTCGGTGTTCTTCGCCGACGGGCTGGCCGTCGGCCCGCGCATCAAGCGCAATGCGCTGGCCGTGTTCGAACCCGTCACGCTGCTCGCGGCCATCGCCGCCGTCACCCAGCACGTGGGGCTCATCGCGACCGCTTCGACCAGCTACAACGAACCCTTCAACCTGGCCCGCAAATTCGCCTCCCTCGACCACATCAGCGGCGGCCGCGCGGGCTGGAACATCGTCACCTCGGGCAGTGAGGAGGAGGCGTTCAACTTCGGCTACGACGCCATCCCCGAGCACGCCCGCCGCTACGAGCGCGCCGACGAATTCGTCGATCTGGCCGTACAGCTGTGGGACAGCTGGGAATCCGATGCCGTGGTGCTCGACGCGGAGACCGGCGTCTTCGCCGACCCGGACAAGGTGCACACCCTCGACTACCGGACCGAGCGTTTCCGGGTGCGCGGCCCGCTCAACTCGCCGCGCAGCGTGCAGGGGCGACCGCTGCTGGTGCAGGCCGGATCCTCGGAGAGCGGAAAGGAATTCGCGGCCAAGTACGCCGAGGCCGTGTTCACCGCGCAGCGCACCATCGAAGAAGGCCAGGAGTTCTACCAGGACCTCAAGGAACGGCTGCCCAAGTACGGACGTTCGGCCGACGACCTCAAGGTGCTGCCGGGCCTGGTGCCGTTCATCGCCGACACCGAAGAGGAGGCCCGCGCGCTCGAGCAGGAGTTCACCGACCTCATCTCGCCGGATTACGCACTGCGGCAACTGTCCTCGCTGCTGGGCGTCGACCTCACCGAGCACGCCCTCGACGCGCCGCTGCCGCCGCTGCCGCCGGTGACCGCCATCGAGGGCGGCAAGAGCCGCTTCACGCTGGTCAAGGAGCTCGCCGAGAAGGAGGAGCTGACCGTGCGCCAGCTCATCGGCAAGCTCGGCGGCGGCCGCGGCCACCGCACCTTCGCGGGCACCCCCGAACAGATCGCCGACGAATTGCAGAGCTGGTACGAAGGCGGCGCGGCCGACGGCTTCAACATCATGCCGCCGTACCTGCCCGGCGGGCTCGAGGACTTCGTCGACCGGGTGGTGCCGATCCTGCAGCAGCGCGGGCTGTTCCGCACCGACTACACCGCCACCACCCTGCGCGGTCACTACGGGCTCGCGCCCGTCGAGAGCCAGTTCACCCCTGTTCGCACCCAGGCGACCGCCTGACCTCGGAAAGGAAAAGCCATGACCACCACCGAGAACCCCGTGACCACCTTCCGCATCGCACCCGTCGCCGGTCACATCGGCGCCGAGATCAGCGGCATCGACCTGGGCGGCGACTTCACCGACGAGCAGATCGCGGTCCTCACCGCGGCACTGCACGAATACAAGGTGCTGTTCTTCCGAGACCAGACCATCGGGCACGCCGAGCAGATCGCCTTCTCCAAGCGGTTCGGCGCGGTCACGCCCTCGCACCCGTACGACGATGACGCGCCCACCGAGTTCCCCGAGATCCTCGCCGTCGACAGCCGCCTGTACGAAAAGCGGTTCGGGCGCAAGAAGTTCAGCTACACCAACCATTGGCACACCGATGTGTCGCCGCTGATCAACCCGCCCGCCGCCTCCCTGCTGCGGGCCGAGATCGCACCCGAGCGCGGCGGCGACACCCAGTGGACCAATCTCGCCGCCGCCTATGCGGGCCTGCCGGATTCGCTCAAGTCGTTCCTCGACGGGTTGCGCGCCGAACACCGCTTCGGCGGCAAACTGCCCGCCTGGGACTCCGAGAGCGACTACGCCAAGCGGGTCGCGGCCGCACCGCTGGTCACCGAACACCCGGTGGTGCGGGTGCATCCGGTCACCGGGGAACGCGTGCTGTTCGTGAACCCGGGCTTCACCACCCGAATCATCGGCCTCAGCCCGCGCCAGAGCGACGCCCTGCTGGAACTGCTCTACGCCGAGCTGTCGGATCCCGCCTACACGGTCCGATTCCGTTGGGAGAAGGGCAGTGTCGCGTTCTGGGACAACCGCGCCACCGCGCATCTCGCGCCCAGCGACCTCGACCACCTGGACGTGACCCGGGTGCTGTATCGCACGACCTTGGAAGGCGACGTGCCGGTGGGCGTCGACGGGGAGCCGTCGCGCTCCATCGCCGGTGCGCACTTCGGCGGCACACAGAACTGACCCGCACCGGATATCGGGCGAGGCCCTCTCGACAGTGTCGAGAGGGCCTCGCCCGCATGAAGTATTCGACTCTCAGCGCGAAATGCTCAGCGCCCCTGGGGCGGTCGCGGTGGCGGATTCTGCCATCGCTGATCCGGTTCCTGACCGTACTGTGGCGGGGCGGGCTGCGGGCCCGGCTGTTGCGGCAGCCGCTGTTCCAGCGGTGTGCGGGTCGGGGTGGGCGGCAGCCCCGTGGTCGGAGGCTCGACCGGAGTCCGGGCGTCTGCCTCGGCCGCGCGCACGGCCCGCTGGGTGGCGGGATCGGTGGCGGTGTCGAACCAGTCGGCGACCTCGTCGGAATCATCCTCGGCTTCCGGCGCGGCGCCGTCCGCGGCGGGTTCATAGCGGAAGACGCCGTCCTCGCCCTGCTTGCCGAAGCCGCGCGCGAAACCCTCCAGGGCCTTGCCGAAATCGCTGGGCACCAGCCACACCTTGTTGGCGTCCCCCTTGGCGACCTGCGGCAGCGTCTGCATGTACTGGTAGGCCAGCAGTTCGGGGGTGGGCTTGCCGTTCTTGATGGCGGCGAACACCTTCTCGATGGCCTTGGCCTGACCCTGGGCCTGCAAGTACGCGGCGGCCCGTTCACCCTGGGCGCGCAGAATGCGGGACTGCCGCTCACCCTCGGCCGACAGGATCTGCGCCTGCTTGCCGCCCTCGGCCGCGAGGATCTGCGCCTGCTTCTGGCCCTCGGCCGTCTTGATCGACGCCTCGCGCTGACCCTCGGCGGTCAGGATGATGGCGCGCTTCTCACGGTCGGCCTTCATCTGCTTCTCCATCGATTCCTGAATCGACGGCGGCGGATCGATGGCCTTCAACTCCACGCGCGAGACCCGCAGGCCCCAACGGCCGGTCGCCTCGTCGAGGACACCGCGCAGCTGGTGGTTGATCTGGTCGCGGGAGGTCAGCGTCTCCTCGAGGGTCATGCCGCCGACCACGCTGCGCAACGTGGTGATCGTCACCTGGTCCACGGCGGCAATGTAATTGGAGATCTCGTAGACCGCGGCCTGCGGACTGGTGACCTGGAAGTAGACCACCGAGTCGATCTGCACGGTCAGGTTGTCCTGGGTGATCACCGGCTGCGGC
>NZ_JBSGBY010000254.1:0-11294 GCF_053601505.1 Nocardia sp. NPDC004722 | reverse complement strand
GCCAGTTCCCGAAATCGGCCCCCGTGCCAGCGGCGAGAAGATTCATGCGCTAACCCCTAGTTGGCCGTCTGTTCCTTCATACGCCAGCGGATTCCGGATTCGATGAAGGCATCGATGTCACCGTCGAGCACGGCCGAGGGGTTGTTGACCTCGTAGCCGGTGCGCAGGTCCTTGACCATCTGGTACGGGTGCAGCACGTAGGAGCGCATCTGGTTGCCCCAGGACGCGCCCTCGTTGGTCTTGAGCGCGTCCATCTGGGCGCGTTCTTCCTGCCGCTTGCGTTCCAGCAGCTTGGCCTGCAGCACGCGCATGGCCGAAATCTTGTTCTGCAGCTGGGATTTCTCGTTCTGGCAGGTGACGACGATGCCGGTGGGAATGTGGGTGAGGCGGACCGCGGAGTCGGTGGTGTTGACCGACTGGCCGCCGGGACCCGAGGACCGGTACACGTCGACGCGCACCTCGCCTTCGGGAATCTCGATGTGGTCGGTGGTCTCGACGACGGGCAGCACCTCGACCTCGGCGAAGGAGGTCTGGCGGCGGCCCTGGTTGTCGAACGGGCTGATGCGGACCAGTCGGTGCGTGCCCATTTCGACCGATAGCGTGCCGTAGGCGTACGGCGACTTCACCGCGAAGGTCGCCGACTTGATGCCCGCCTCTTCCGCGTACGAGGTGTCGTAGATCTCGACCGCGTACTTGTGGCTCTCCGCCCAGCGCACGTACATGCGCATCAGCATCTGCGCCCAGTCCGCGGCGTCCACGCCACCCGCGCCGGAGCGAATATTGACCAGCGCCTCACGCTTGTCGTACTCGCCGGAGAGCAGGGTCCGGACTTCCATGGCCTCGACATCGGCGTGCAGGCTGCTGCGCTCGGCGTCGGCGTCGGCCAGCGCGGCGGTCTGATCCGCGCCCTCCTCGGCCTCGGCGAGCTCGTAGAGCACCGGCAGATCCTCGAGCCGCTGCCGCAGATCGCGCACCCGGCGCAGTTCGCTCTGCGCGTGCGAGAGCTCGCTGGTGACGGCCTGGGCGTGCTCCTGGTTGTTCCACAGCTCGGGGTCCGCGGCCTGCTGTTCCAGCTCATCGATGCGGCGAGCCAGCTCCTCGATGTCGAGCACGGACTCGATGGTCTTCAGAGTCGTGTCGAGTTCGGCCAGATCAGCGGAGACGTCAGGATGCACGATCGTCAAATCTACCGGCAGCCGCCGTCAACCCGAAACGACGGCAGGCAGTTGAAGGCCGTCGCGGCGTTTGCTCAGCCCGCGACGGCACGCAGACCACCGGGACGGCGGCCGACGAGACGGTCCAGGGCCTGGGCGGTGGCGTCGTCGGCGGGCAGGTAGACCATCAGGAACTGGTCGTCGTCGGCCGAGAGGTTCAAGGTTTCGTAGGCGAGCCGAAGGGGGCCCGCCTCCGGGTGCTCGAGGCGGCCGACGCCATTGGTGTCGGGCAGGCCCGGGATGGTCTCGAGGCGGCGGGTGAATTCGGGGCCGATGGTGGCCGCGAGGTCGTCGATGAGCGCGTTGACGTGCGGGTCGGCCCGGCCGGGACCCTGCTTGAGCTGGGCAACGCACTTGTCGGCCTTGTGTTCCCAGTCCGGGTAGGCGACGCGGGCGCGCGGGTCCGCCAGCACGTAGCGGGCGTAGTTGCCGGGCAGGCCGCCGTCGAGCAGGCCGATCGGGCCGAAGAGGGCGCGGTAGCCGTCGGTCACCGCGAGAATCTCGCTGAGCCGGTTCATGACCGCGGCGGGCGCGGGTTCGAACTGATCGAGCATGGCCTGCACGGCCGGACGGATGCGGCGGTTGGGACCGGAACCGCCGCGGCAGTTGAAGTTCGGATCCCCGGCCTTGGCGAAATTCAGCAGGTGCACCCGTTGCGCGGGCGTCAGCCGCAGTGCGTCGGCCAGCGCGATCAGCACGGGCGCGGAGGGATGCCGGTCGCGGCCCTGCTCGAGCCGGGTCAGGTATTCCACCGAAACGCCTGCGAGCGTGGCCAATTCGGAGCGCCGCAAGCCAGGTGTGCGTCGACGTTGCCCGGTCGGAAGCCCCACCTCGGCGGGCGTGACCGCCTCCCGGCGCAGCCGCAGGAACAGTCCCAGCTCGTTCTCGCTCACGCATTCGACGCTAGCAACGCGCGCGGCGCTTATCGTGTCCCTGCCACTACCACCCTCAGCGTGGTCTCCCTAGCGCTCGTCTCGGCCCGCAAAGTTGATCTCGAGCGGCCGACCGGCCGCGGCGAATCTCGAAGGAGCCCACCATGACCAGCACTCCCCTGCGCCTAGCGGTGATCATCGGCAGCGTCCGGGAAGGACGTTTCGGACCGGTGGTGGCCAACTGGTTCGCCGAGCAGGCCCGAGCCCACGGGGCGTTCGAGGTGGATGTCGTCGACCTGGCGGATTACAACCTGCCGCACGAGTTGCCCGCGGTGCCGCTGGTGATGGAGCCGAATCCCGCGCGCCCCGGCCAGGGCGACGACCTGGCCGCCCGGTTGGCGGCGGCCGACGCCTTCGTGGTCGTCACCCCCGATATCAACCGCAGCTTCCCGTCCTCGTTGAAAACGGCCATCGACTGGCATTTCACCGAATGGGATCGCAAGACCGTCGGTTTCGTCGGCTACAGCGGCAAGTCCGGCGGCCTGCTCGCCATCGAGGGCCTGCGCGCGGTCTTCAACGAGCTCAACGCCCACACGGTGAAGGATTACGTCTCCTTCTCCCGCTACTTCCTGCTCTTCGACCAGTCCGGCGCCCTGAAGGAGCCCGCCGAATACGAAGACGCCGCCACCCGCCTCCTGACCCAACTCCACTGGTGGGCAACCGCCCTCACCGCCGCCCGCCAGCCCTCCCTCCTGGCCTGATCGTCGAGCGGCACATCCCGGAGGCGAATTCGGGCAAATCACCTCCAGGAGGTGCCACTCGACGGGGTGATGGCGGACACCAGCCGTTAACGGGGGAGGACTAACGTGATCTCGCGTGACCGATTACTCCGCTGACCTGGAACTTGCGCTGAGGCTGGCCGATGCGGCCGACGCTATTACCCGTGAGCGGTTCGGGGCGCTCGACTTGAAGATCGATTCGAAGCCGGATCTGACGCCGGTGTCGGATGCGGATCTGGCGGTCGAGCGGACCGTGCGCGAGCTGCTCGCGACCGAGCGGCCGGGGGATCTGGTGCTCGGCGAGGAGTTCGGTGGGGATGTCGAATTCCAGGGGCGGCAGTGGGTCATCGACCCGATCGACGGGACCAAGAACTTCGTGCGCGGCGTGCCGGTGTGGGCCTCGCTCATCTCCCTGCTCGAGGACGGCGTGCCGGTGGTGGGCGTGGTGAGCGCTCCGGCGTTGTCGCGCCGCTGGTGGGCGGCTTCCGGCGCGGGCGCGTGGAGCAACTTCGAAGGCGGTGAGCCGCGCGCGATCTCGGTCTCCGCGGTGGCCGAACTGGGTGCCGCCAGCCTGGCCATCTCCAGCCTCTCGGGCTGGCGTGCTATCGGCCGCCGCGCCAAACTCATCGCCCTCACCGACGAGGTGTGGCGAGTCCGCGGCTACGGCGACTTCTTCGGCTACGCCCTGCTCGCCGAGGGCGCGGTCGATATCGTCACCGAACCCGAACTGTCCCTGTGGGATATGGCGGCGCTGGACATCCTCATCCGCGAAGCAGGCGGCACCTTCACCGCCCTGGACGGCAACCCCGGCCCGCACGGCGGCAGCGCCGTGGCGACCAATTCCCATCTGCAGGACCAGGTCCTGGCGGCGCTGCAGGCGTGATACTCAGCCGAGATGCCGCATGGCGGGCCACATCTCGGACCAGGGGCGGCGCGGTGTCCGACAGAGGATGACCGCGCGACCCTGCTCGATATTGTGGATTCCGCGGCCATTGTCGATGCGGCCCAGGGGTTCCGGGGCGAGGCAGAAGCGGGTGACCTGGTCGGCGGGCATGCCGATGACGATCACCGGGCGTGTGCCGTCGGGTGGGCCCCACCACCAGTAGGCGTCGTCCACACTGTGCGGGATCGGCAGGCCGAAGGGGCCGCCGAATTGCTCCACCGCCCCCGCCTCGCCGTAGTTGGCGGTGAGGAGATCGGCATCGGGCGCGGAATGCGCACGGATGTCGGCTATTCGGGCCGTGAACTGCGGCCAGCCGACGGTCTCCCCCGCCTCCTTGTTGATGGCGAGCACCGGTGACGGGTTGCGCAATGCGGCGATCGGCAGCGCGGGCAGGAAGACCAGCACCGAGAACAACGCGTCGGCGAGGATGGCCGAAACCAGTGCGGCGGTGCGCATTCGACCGCGAGCCAGCCAGGGTTCGGCGGCGACGGCACCGGCGGCGAGCAGTAGTGGATACATGCCGCCGAGGTAGTACGCCTTGCCGACCGTGATCAGGTAGACGAGGAACTGCACCCCGTAGGCCAGGGTGAAGGCGCGGTCGCGCGATCGCCACAGCCACCACAGGCCCGCGATCCACAGCGGGACGATCAGCAGGCCGATCATCCCGAATTGCAGGAGCACGAACTGGATTCGGGTGTTCGAACTGCCCGAGGAGCCGCCCGCGATGGCCCGGCTCAGCGCCCATTGCGGCCAGCCGTTGCGGGCCTGCCAGAGCACGTAGGGCGCGCTGATGACCGCCGCGATGCCTATCGCGATCGGAAAGTACTTGGTGGCGAATACTTCCCGGGGCCCGATCACCAGTAGCGAAAGTGCCAACGCGGCGATCGGCACCACGATGAGGGCCTTGTTCTGCACCCCGATCCCGGCCACCACGCCGATCGCGAGCCACCAGCGTGGCTGGAAGGGTGTCCGCAGCAAGCGCAGTACGAGCAGCGTCAGCACCGACCACACCGCCAGATCGACGACGGCCGTGCTGAGTGTGTGTCCCGCCCCGGCCAGCAGCGCCGCCGAGGCCGCCGACGCGGCCGCGATGGCCTGCGCTTTGCGCCCTCCACCGAGTTCGCGCGTGTAGAGACCCGTGCAGATCACGACGACAGTAGCCGCCAGAGTGGCCGGAATACGCAGCAGCAGGACAGAATTCGCATCCAGAGCCGACATCGCGCGGGCCAGCAGTGGCACCAGCGGCGGTTGATCGGGGTATCCCCAGTCCAGGTGCCGCCCCGCGGCCAGGAAGTAGAGCTCGTCTCGGTGATAGCCGTACCGGGCGGAGAGCGCGGTCATGATCGCCGCGAAAATCCCCGCTATCCAGTAGATTTCGCCACCCGTGGTGGCGACCGGCCGTTCTTCCATCACTCGCATCGTCGCATTTCCGGGGCGACCGGGCCACCGGTTGTGCGGGTGTTCCCGGCGCGGGCTGCGGTCCCGGCGCCGGGGCGTTGGCTCGCCGTCAGGTGCCGGCTACGCCCTCACTTCTCAGCCGAGCAGCGGCACGCAGACCGAGCCGAAGTCGATGTACGGGCCACCCACGGAGGAACCGACACCGGCGGAGCCGAGCGAGAGTTCCGCGGCCGGGCCACTGCCGCAGTTGCTGCCACCGGCGCCGGAGCCGGTGCCCGAGCCGGTGACGCCGGCGCCGGAGCCGGTGATGCCGACATCGATGGGCTGCAGCACCACGTCGGCGTTGGCGGCGGGGGCGGCGAGGAACAGACCAGCGGCAATGAAGCCGACGGTTCCGAGCGCAATCTTCATATGTACAACCTTCATCGGGAGCGGGTTATGCGCCTGCACCCTAGCCCAGCCCGCGACCTTCTGAAGTGAGTTTGTTTCACTAGATCCCGGCGATACCGGCGAGTAGTTTCGAACCACCGCCCTGACCTGGCGATTCGACAATCCTGGACGCCACTTCTTACTCTGAAGTAAGATAGTCTTACTCAGGAGTAAGATTGCTGGGCAGGATCACCCACCTCCTCGATAGAAAACTGGTGATTATGAGCACTCGAGACACCGCAACGAAGCGGGATACCTCCGCCGTTGGCCTGAACCCGGTCAAACGCGACTGGATGGGCGCGGCGATGCGGGTCATGACGACCATCACGGGGTCCGAACTCGCCGAGAAGTACAAGCTGCGCAAGCCGATCGAGCGCCTCACCTACGAGGGCACCAAGACCGGATTCCGCACCCTCGGTGCCGCGACCCGCGCGTTCGAGAAGGTCGCCGGAGGTGGCGCGCCGAAGCGGCTGCCCGCCAACGAGTCTCGCAAGAAGGACTACTTCGACCTCACCCCGACCGACGAGCAGCAGATGATCGTCGAGACGGTGCGCGAGTTCGCGGCGGAGATCCTGCGCCCGGCCGCCTACGAGGCCGACAATGCCGCCAAGGCCCCGCGCGATCTGCTCGAGCGCGCCGCCGAGCTCGGTGTGACCCTCATCAACGTGCCCGAGGAGCTCGAGGGTGCGGCGTCCGAGCGGGGCGCGGTCACCAATTCGCTGGTGGCCGAAGCGCTTTCGCACGGTGACATGGGCCTGGCGCTGCCGATCCTGGCGCCGAGCGGTGTCGCGGTCGCGCTGTCGCAGTGGGGTACCGACGCGCAGCAGAAGACCTACCTGGGTTCGTTCGCGGGTGAGAACGTGCCGCAGTCCTCGGTCGTCATCTCCGAGCCGCAGGCGCTGTTCGATCCGTTCGCCCTGAAGACCAAGGCGACTCGCTCGCCGAGCGGTTTCCGCCTCAACGGTGTGAAGACCCTGGTCCCGGCCGCCGGTGACGCCGAGCTGTTCATCGTCGCCGCCGAGCTGGACGGCCGCCCGACCTTCTTCGTCGTCGAGTCCGACACCCAGGGTCTGTCGGTCGAGGCCGACCCGAGCATGGGTATGCGGGCCGCGGGCCTGGGCCGCCTGGTGCTCAACAATGTCGCGGTGCCCACCAGCGCCCTGCTGGGTGACTCCGAGGGTGCGGTGCGCGCCGAGGAGTACGCCGACGCCGTGCGTCTCGCCCGTCTGGGTTGGGCTTCGCTGGCCATCGGTACCGGTCAGGCCGTGCTGGACTACGTGATTCCGTATGTGAAGGAGCGCGAGGCGTTCGGTGAGCCGATCGCCCACCGTCAGGCGGTCGCGTTCATGGTCGCCAATATGGCGATCGAGCTGGATGGTCTTCGTCTCGTGACCCTGCGGGGTGCGTCACGCGCGGAGCAGGGTCTGTCGTTCGCTCGTGAGGCGGCGCTGGCCAAGAAGCTGGCCACCGACAAGGGCATGCAGATCGGCCTGGACGGCGTGCAGCTGCTGGGCGGCCACGGCTTCACCAAGGAGCACCCGGTCGAGCGCTGGTACCGCGATCTGCGCGGCGTCGGCGTCGCCGAAGGCATCGTCCTCATCTAGCCCCGACTTCCCAACGGAGACATCACAATGATCAATCTCGAACTCCCCAAGAAGCTGCGGGCCAGCGCCAACCAGGCCCACCAGGTCGCGCAGGAGATCTTCCGTCCGGCTTCGCGCAAGTACGATCTCGCCGAGCACGAGTACCCGGTCGAGCTGGACACCATGGCCGCCATGGTGGAGGGCCTGTCCGACTCCGGCACCGAGCAGATCTCAGGTGCCACCGGCGGCCGCCAGGTCGACGAGGAGAAGAAGGACGTCCACGCCACCGAGCTGCTGGGTAACACCAACGGCGGCAATATGTCCGCGCTGATGAACGCGCTGGAGACCTCCTGGGGCGACGTCGGCCTGATGCTGTCGATCCCCTACCAGGGTCTCGGCAATGCCGCCATCGCCGCGGTCGCCACCGACGAGCAGCTGTCGCGGTTCGGCAAGGTGTGGGCCGCCATGGCCATCACCGAGCCGTCCTTCGGCTCCGACTCCGCCGCCGTCACCGCCACCGCGGTGCTCGACGGCGACGAGTGGGTCCTCAACGGCACCAAGATCTTCGTGACCGCGGGCTCGCGCGCCACCCACATCGTGGTGTGGGCGTCGGTGGACCGCTCCGCCGGCCGCGCCGCCATCAAGTCCTTCGTGGTCCCCCGGGATGCCAAGGGCCTGACCGTGTCCCGCCTCGAGCACAAGCTCGGCATCAAGGCCTCCGACACCGCGGAGATCCGCTTCGAGGACTGCCGCATCCCGAAGGACAACATCCTCGGTTCCCCGGAAGTCAACGTGGAAAAGGGTTTCGCCGGCGTCATGCAGACGTTCGACAACACCCGCCCCCTCGTCGCGGCCATGGCCGTCGGCGTAGGCCGCGCCGCCCTCGAGGAACTGCGCACCGTCCTGACCGACGCAGGCGTCGAGATCTCCTACGACAAGCCCGCCAACAACCAGCACGCCGCCGCCGCGGAATTCCTCCGCCTGGAAGCAGACTGGGAAGCCGCCTACCTGCTGTCCCTCCGCGCAGCCTGGATGGCCGACAACAAGAAGCCCAACTCCTTGGAAGCCTCCATGTCCAAGGCCAAGGCCGGCCGCATGGGCACCGACGTCACCCTCAAGGCCGTCGAACTGGCCGGCGCCACGGGTTACTCCCAGCGCACCCTCCTGGAAAAGTGGGGCCGCGACTCGAAGATCCTCGACATCTTCGAAGGCACCCAACAGATCCAGCAGCTCATCGTTGCCCGCCGCGTCCTCGGACTGTCCAGCGACAAGCTGAAGTAGCAAGCAGCACAACGAAAGCCGGTGCGAACCTCAGAGGTTCGCACCGGCTTTCGTTTACCCACCGTACGTATGCGCTGAAGACACCGCGATCACCTCGAGCTTTCGCAAGATCGACGGCGGTACTCGACTGGCCTCGAAATGAGCAAGATCTGGAACGATTACCGCCTCGACTTCAAGCCGTGTCGCCTGAGCTCTCAACCGCGCCAGCGGGGGTCGTCCGGTCAGCGGGTCGTAAACGACAATCCCGGCTAGATCGAAGCCCAGCTGTACAGCCGTCTGGCGAATCCTGCTCTCATCCCAGAGCTGCCCAATGCCAGACACATCCGTCCGCAGATACCCCAACGCTGTTGGCCTGTAACGCATTACCTCCCCTAGAGTTCGCTCGTCACGATGGTCGTCGCCGTATTCGAAACACTCCAGATAGACCCCCGGACTGCGAACTGTCTCGACTCCGTCGGCTTCGACCTCCAACAGACCGCCGGGGAACACGAAGATCTCCGCCCTCCGATTCAACTCAAACCTCCCGCCAAACAAGATCCGCTTATAGGAGTGGTTCTATTCAAGCACTCTCCCATCTACCCATCAATAGAACCGGTCTTAATTGAACAGATCGGCATCCGGGACAGTTAGGGCTACTCTTAAACTCGTTCAGTTCGGACCACCCCGACGAGAGAGCACCTCAGCGATATGAGCGGATACCGTGAAGTGGCGGCCAACCTGCGCGAGGCCATCAATCAGGGCGAATACGCGCCCGGGACAACGCTTCCCAAGCAGGAGGAGCTGGCCGAGCGTTACCGCGTCAACATCAAGACCATCCGCCAGGCGGTCGGGCAGCTCGAATCCGAGGGACTGGTGACCCCGATCAGACGACGCGGAACCGTCGTACGTGAGCGACCCCCGATGCGGCGACTCGGCATTGAGCGGTACTCGAAGAAGAAGTGGAAGTACGGCGACACGGTCGCGTTCATCGCCGACCGCGAAGCATCCGGCCGACCGTGGCAGCGGACCGACCAGACGCAAACCGTCGCGCTCATCGAGGCGGACACGGAGATCGCGGAAGCCTATGGGTTGCAACCAGGTTCACTTGTCTACGAGCGTGCCCGCACCGTTCGAGATGCAGGTCGGCCGACGCATACTCTCGCCAGTTACTACCTTCCAGAGATCGTCGAAGGAACACCGCTGGTGGATCCCACACCAGGACCTGCGGGCCCCGGTGGCGGTCTCGCGGTTCTCACGCTTCAGGGCTACGAGCCCGACCACATGTCGGAGACGATCTTCGCTCGGATGCCCACTCCGGAGGAGACCGAGGCCCTGGATCTGCCCGCCGGAGAACCGGTGATGATCCTGACGCGTCGCACCTACGCCGCGAATGATGTTCTGATCGAGTTTGCGCGCGGTGTCCACGCGGCATCCCGGTTCTCGTGGACCTACGACTTCAAGCTGCCCGAGTAGAGGAGCTACCGATGCCGACCACGACCTTGCCCGCGGAGCACCGCGCCGATGTCGAAATCCTCTGGGACTACAACCAGCTGCACCATGAGCCGCGCCCCGTCGATGTCGGCATCGGCCTAGGAGGCCATGACTTCGGGGTCGCCACCTACACAGCCGATCTCTACCACTCGGGCACCTTCCCCTTGATCGTGTTCACGGGCGCGAACGCACCGACCACCGTCGACCTGTTCCCGCGAGGCGAGGCAGTGCACTTCCGCGAGCGCGCCATCGAACTCGGAGTGCCGGCCGAAGCAATCCTGGTCGAGCCCAACGCGACCAACACCGGCGACAACATCGACTTCACCCGTACCTTGCTGATCGAGCACGGCTACCTGGACTCGGTCAAATCGGTAATGCTGATCTCCCGCCCATACCAGCAGCGCCGCAGCTACGCCATCTGCAAGAAGCGCTGGCCCGAGGTCGAAGTCGTCTGCGGGTCATTGCCCCTCACCCTGGACGACTACGTGGCCAGCATCGGCGACGTAGATCGCGTGATGAACATGCTCGTCGGCGACACCCAACGAATCTGGGTCTACCCAGCGAAAGGCTGGGCCATCGAACAGGACGTGCCCGACGATGTACGCGCCGCCTACTCTCGCCTCGTCGATGCCGGATTCACCCGCCGTCTACTCCCCGAGTAGAGCCGCAGCCCGCTGAACGGCCGCCCTCAACAACGGTTCCGCCCTATCGATCGCGGTACGCACGATGCTGCCTGCCACGTATCGAACCCGGATATCAGCCAGCCGCTCGTCTATCGTCACCGGATCACCAGTCGGGCACGTCGACATGTCGGCCCACCAGACGAAGTCGTTGGCGACATCGATCCCTGGAACAGCCTCCAGCACATAAGGCTTGAAGGGCTTCGGATCGATCTCGCGTACCTCAGCCTCCACCGTGCTCGCCGAGTGGAAAGCCACCAGGTGGCAAGTGATGGTCGAGTACCCACGGTCGGTCAATAGCCGAGCGCCGTCGATGGGATGGAAGCCGAGCACGGGATAGCCGTAGCCGACATCGTGAAGGTAAGCCGCAGCGACGGTTTCGTCCCGCAGATGCTCGGGAATCGACTTGGCGATGCGTTGAACCTTGCGCCCCACCGCGATCGTGTGCGCACGACGCGAGTCTGTCAGCGGTGCCAGCAATTCCACCAGGGAAGCGTCCACGAGCGGCCATGCTACGCGCCGGGCGCGACCCGCGTCCCAGCGTCCGAAGTCGTTGCGATCGTTCGGCGATCACCACGGGCTCGGCCCTCGCGCGAGGTGCCGCTCACGAGTCGTTGCCGAAACTGGCTATACAGACTCAAGGGC
>NZ_JBSGBY010000253.1:0-11409 GCF_053601505.1 Nocardia sp. NPDC004722 | reverse complement strand
CCTTGTCACCGCGGACCTTGTTGTAGCTCGAACCCTTCTCCGCGCCATTGGCCTCGGAGATGGCATCGGTGCCGTACAGGGCGTCGTACAGCGAGCCCCAGCGCGCGTTCGCGGCATTGATGGCGAAGCGGGCGTTCATCACCGGCACGACCAGCTGCGGTCCGGCCTGGGTGGCGATTTCGGCGTCCACGTTCTCGGTGCCGATCTGGAAATCGGCCGGTTCGGGACGGAGATAGCCGATCTCGGTGAGGAACTGCTTGTAGGCAGCCTTGTCGTAGCCGGCGCCGGGGTTGGCGCGGTGCCACTCGTCGATCTTGGCTTGGATGTCGTCGCGTTCCGCCAGCAGTGCGCGGTTGCGGGGACCGAGGTCATTGATGACGGCCTCGGCACCCGACCAGAACGCGGCGGAATCAACACCGGTGCCGGGGAGGGCCTCGTTCTCCACGAAATCGTGGAGCACCTTGGCAACCTGCAGCCCGCCGACCTGAATCCGCTCTGTCATCTACTGCCTCATTTCGAGAAGCCGGGTGGAAAAAGTACGCGCGTCATATTACTCGCGGTTACTGGGCGGTATTTCACGGCCCGGGGGTTGGGGCCTCGCGCGATGGGTCTTGATTGTATCGATCGGTATATTTAATGTACTGGGTGGAACATTTTCTGGCGGGTCGTCGCGAAGGTGCGGTTCATGGGAAAACCCTTGTCGGGCAAGGTCTCTGTGGTAACGGGCGGCAGTCGCGGGCTCGGCCGGGAGATGG
The DNA here is from genome assembly GCF_053601505.1 of Nocardia sp. NPDC004722. Lineage (NCBI taxonomy): Bacteria > Bacillati > Actinomycetota > Actinomycetes > Mycobacteriales > Nocardiaceae > Nocardia > Nocardia sp. NPDC004722. The sequence goes on along the minus strand of NZ_JBSGBY010000253.1, from coordinate 10,654 downwards.
TCCTCGCGCTCGCCGAAGCGGGATCCGATGTCGTCATCGCCAGCCGCAAGCTCGACGCGTGTGAGGAACTAGCCTCCGACGTGCGTGCCAAGACCGGGCGACGGGCTCTCGCGGTGGCCTGCAACGTGGGGGATTGGGGCCAGTGCGAGACGCTCGTCGAGGCCGCTCACGGCGAGTTCGGCCGGGTCGACGTGCTGATCAACAACGCCGGGATGTCGCTGCTTTATCCCAGCTTGGACCAGGTTTCCGAGGCCATGTTCGACAAGGTGATCGCCACCAATCTCAAGGGCCCGTTCAGGCTCTCGGCCCTCCTGGGAGCCCGCATGGCCGCGGCGGGCGGCGGATCGATCGTGAATATATCTTCGATCGAGGCCGCGCACCCCGAACCGCTCGCCGTGCCGTACGCCGCCGCGAAGGCCGGTCTGGAGGCGCTGACCGTGGGGTTGGCGCACACATACGGGCCGGGCGTGCGGGTGAACACGATTCGCTGCGGGCCGTTCGCCACGGATATCTCCAAGGCTTGGCCGGAGGGTCTCGCCGCGGAGCTGGCCCGGCACACCGCGCTCGGCCGCATCGGCGCGCCCGCCGACATCGTCGGGGCGGCGTTGTTCTTCGCCTCCGACGCGTCGGCCTTCTGCACCGGCGCGACCCTGGCCCTCGACGGTGGCTTCCGGTGACCGCCGAGGTCCCCGCCCGCCGCCGCGGCCGCCCGCCCGCCTCGGCCGCCGCACCGGGGGAGACCCGGGACCGGATCGTGCGTGCCGCGCTGGAGCTGTTCGCGGAGAAGGGTTTCCACGGCACCGGCGTCGCCGAGATCGGGGACCGCGCCGATGTGCAGCGCGGTGCGCTGTACTACCACATCGGTTCGAAAGAGGAACTGCTGTGGGAGATCCTGCGCGACTACACGCGGCTCATGCTCACCGAGGCCGAGCAGATCGCCGGTGGCTCCGACTATCCGGTCACCAAGCTGCGCAAGCTGATCCACAGCCATGTCCGGCTGATCATCGACAACCGCAGCGCGGTCGCCATCCAACTGCGGGACGGTGCCGCGCTGACCGGCGAACGCGCGGGCGAGCTGCAGGAACTGCGCGACCGCATCCAACGCCTGTGGCAGCAGGTGATCGACGCGGGCAAGGCCTCCGGCGTGCTGCGCACCGCCGACCACGTCGTCACCAACAGTCTTCTCGGCATGCTCAATTCGGTCACCTTCTGGTACCGCGCCGACGGCCGCCACACCCCCGACGAAATCGCCGACATTCTCGGCACCACCGTCCTGGACGGACTCATCCAACCCCGCAAGAGCACGAAAGGCTGATCATGGCTTGGGATTTCGGCACCGATCCGGACTACCAGAAGAAACTCGACTGGGTCGCGGAGTTCGTCAGGACCGAGGTGGAACCCCTCGACCTGCTCTACCCCAACCCGTATGACCGCCAGAATCCGGAGATCCGGGCGCTGATGAAACCCTTGCAGCAGCAGGTGAAAGACCAGCAGCTGTGGGCGTGCCACCTCGGCCCCGAGCTCGGTGGCCCCGGTTACGGGCAGCTGAAGCTCGCCCTGCTCAACGAGGTGCTCGGCACCTCCATGTGGGCCCCGCTCGTGTTCGGCTGCCAGGCGCCGGATTCCGGCAATGCCGAGATCCTCGCCCATTTCGGCACCCCCGAGCAGAAGGCGAAGTACCTGCAGCCCTTGCTCGATGGTGAGATCGGCTCCTGCTACGTCATGACCGAACCCACCGGCGGCTCCGACCCGACCGCCTTCCAGACCCGCGCGGTGCGCGACGGCGACTCCTGGGTCATCAACGGCGAGAAGTGGTTCAACTCCGCCGCCGAGTTCGCCACCTTCCACATCGTCATGGCTGTGACGGATCCGGAAGCGCCGCCGCACCAGCGGCTTTCGATGTTCATCGTGCCCGCCGACACCCCCGGCCTGGAGGTGGCGAAGAACTTCACCGTCCCCGGCTTCAGCGAACACGAAGGCCACCTGCGCTTCACCGACGTCCGCATCCCCGCTGACTCCCTGCTGGGCGCGGAGGGCCTGGGCTTCATCGTCGCCCAGACCCGCCTCGGCGGCGGCCGCGTCCACCACGCCATGCGCACGGTCGCCTTGGTGCGCAAGGCCTTCGACATGATGTGCGAACGCGCCGTCTCCCGCCCCATGGGCAAGGGCGTCCTCGGCGGCAAGCAGCTCACCCAGGAGAAGATCGCCGACTCCTGGATCGAAATGGAACAGTTCCGCCTGCTCGTCCTGCGCACCGCCTGGCGCATCGACAAGGAACAGGACTACCGCAAGGTCCGCCACGACATCGCCGCCATCAAGGTCGCCATGCCGAAGGTCATGCACGACATCGCCCAGCGCGCCATGCACCTGCACGGCGCGATCGGCGTCAGCACGGACCTGCCCTTCACCGACATGATGACCTACGCCCAGATCATGGCGATCGCCGACGGCCCCACCGAAGTCCACAAGATCACCCTGGCCAAAGAGGTCCTGAAGAACTACACGCCCGCGGATCCGGTGTACCCGACCGGCTACCGCCCCGCCCTTCGTGAACAGGCGCGCGCCTTGGTGGCCGATCGCCTCGAACACACCATCGCCAACCTCTGATCAGGAAGCGGGGGTGGGTTCGTCGATGGTGCGGACGTAGGTATCGACGTAAGTGTTGAGCAGTTGCTCGATATTGGTGACGAATTTGGTGGCGTTGGCGGTGGTCGGGCCGCCTTCGTAACCGTCTGCGCCGGAGACGAACTTCCAACCCTCCGAGAGCAGGGCCTGCTGGGTGCGGCGGTTGGTGGCCAGGCGCTGGTCGGTGCGGAAGATGGCGGTGGAGCCGGTGGCCACCACCGCCACGCCGCCCGCCACCGCCGTCGCCGAACGGATCAGGGAGCCTTCGAATCCGGCCAGACCGGTCACCACCGCGCTCGCGCACAGGGCGATGAACCGGGTGAATTGCCCCCAGCTGCGGAACCGGCCCGCCAGGCGGGCGGTGACCGTCACTTCGCGCGCATAGGTGCTGTTCCAGAAGTCCTTGAACGCGGGACCGACGGTGTCCCAATTGATGACCGCGGCCATGGCGTCGGTCTGGGCTTTCGGCGATGAAGAACCTGCCACGCGGTCAGTTTGTCATGATCGGTGGCATCCCGCTCAGGAGTTGCGCGGCTCGATCCAGAGGGCCTCGGCGAGGGCGCACAGGTCGCCGTCGGGGGTGGAAAGGGCTACGCCGACAGTGTGTTTGCGGCCGTCGCGCGCTATCACCCAGGCGTGGGAGATGTAGTCGGCACCGGCGAAGACGGGGGCGTGCTGAGTTGCGGTGAGAGCGGCGGTGAACGTGCCCTGACCCATCCTCGAGAAGACGAAACCGGCAAGGCCGCCAGGACAATCGAGCGCCGACCACACGACTTCCGGTGGCAGTTCCCCGGTTTCGTCGGCCAGGCCCGGATCGGGCGTCCAGGCCGTGGCCATGATCTCGGTGCCGGGCACGCGCCACGGGAACAGGCGCAAGCCGCGCCCGGGCTCGCAGGCCGCGCCACAGCCGTAGCAGTCGGTCACGCGGCGCGGGGAGGACAGTGCCGTGTCGAGCGCGGACTTCGCCTCGGACCAGGACGGCGCGGGGATCGGGTCGAGGGTGAGCACCGACGGGCTCGCCTCGACCAGCAGGATGTCGTCGACGGCGGTGAGGGTGGCGCGGCCCAACTCGGGCCGCGACAGCAGGATCGGGGTGTTCACGGTGACCGGTCGGCGGAAATCGACGCGCACGGTGTCGGCGTCGAGTTGCCCCGCGAGCAGGCCCGCCAGGTGGCCGCCGAACGCGAGCTCCGGATAGCCGTGGATGTGCGCGGGGATGGTGAGCGCTTCAGCCTGGGTCATGGTCGAGATCATCCCCTTCCCGGCCGCCGTGGCCGATCGACCTCTCGACCATACCCAGGGGGCTGACCACGGATCCCGTGAGATTTCACACCGGCGAAAACGCCCTCACGACAACGGCTGGGCACCCCGCTGCGCGAGCATGACAGTCATCAGCCCCGCCTCCTGGGATTGCGCGGTGATCATGCCCCGGGCCGCCTCCTTCACCGGACCGGAGGCCAGCAGCGCATCGGCCGCCTTCGCCATGGCCACCCCGCCACGGTGATGACGCAGCATCAGTTGCAGGAACAGCACTTCCGCGTCCTGACCCCGCGCGGTAGCGAGGGCGTCCAGCTCGGCCTGGGTGGCCATTCCGGGCATGCTGGTGCCGTTGGCGCTGGTCATCGTCGACATCCCGGCCACAGACGAATGCTCTTGTGCGGCAGCGGTGTTCATCCAGGCCATCGGATGCCGTGAATCCGGTGCGACATTGGCCAGGCGCAGCCAGCCGAGCATGGTGCCGATCTCCATGCGCTGGCTGTCGCCGATCTGCTGGGCCAATCGCCGCACGGTCGGGTCGACGCCGGAATCCAGGCGCAGCACCATGATCAGCGCCTGTTCGTGATGCGCGGTCATGTCCTGACTGAAGCCGATCTCGACCGGGCTGAGTACCGGTGTGGCCGAATGGTTCTCGCCGGCCAGTGGTCGCACCAGGAATCCCGCCGTGAACACGGTCAGGAGCAGCGCCGCGAATCCGGCCGGTCGCCGCCAGCGATATCCGGCCGCACGCAGGCGATTACGCAGGTTGCCGGTCACGACCCCACCACGGACTGCTGATCGGCGGGCGGCGTGTACACGTTGTCGGCGAGCTGCAACACCATGAACCCGTTGTCATTGCAGGTGGCCCACAACTGGCTGCCGTGCCACTCCGGCGGCGAGAAGCACCAGTCGGTGGACAGGTCACCGAAGGCCACCATGCCCGTCCGAGACGACAGCGCCTGATTCGGATCGAACTTGCCTTCCAGCACCGCGCGCGCCGCCGACGGGAACTCCATGAACGGGACGCCGATGAGCGAGGCCAGCGCGTGCGGCGAGTTCCACAGCTCCAGATTGCGGCCCTTGCGCGCGGGCGGGTTGAAGTAGGCGATCTCTTTGGCGTGGAAGGGATCCCGCACATCGAAGACCCGGATGCCGGACTCCTCCCAGCCGCAGGCCAGCGCGGTCGGGTTGGTCGGGCGGTCGGCGGCGCAGTAGTGCGCGTCGTAGGAGAACACCGAACCGCCCATGGCCGAGGCCATCGCCGAATCCTGATTCTCCGGCAGGTTGATCTCCAGTTTGATCTTGGCCGCGACGGTCGGGTTGGTCTCGTCGGAGATGTCGATGAGCTTCACCCCGCCCGCGCCGCCCTCGTCGACGGTGAACAGGTACGGCTTGCCGTCATAGGTGACCGGAATGCTGTGCTGCGTCGCGAAGCCGTCGGTCCAGAACACCCGTCCCAGATGGTTCACCTGCGGGTTCGGATCCCGCCGCTGCACCGCGCTGATATCCAGCACGGTGAATCCGGCCAGCGCCGAGAGGTACATGCGATTACCGTCCGGGCTGATCCCGAACCCGTGCGCCTCGATGCCGGTCAGGCCCTGCCAGATCACGTGCGGATTCGCCGGATCGGTCAGATCGACGGCGCTCACGAACCCGGGCGCGATGCCCGAGGCCCAGTAGGTGCGGCCGTCCGGCGAGAACCCGCCCTCATGGGTCGTGATCGGCAGCGGCATCAGTAGATTCGTGCCGGAGCCCTGGTTCAGCAGCCGCGGATGCGCGCAGTCGGAAATGTCGTAGACCGACAGGTAGCCCGCGCCCTCGCCGACCGGAACGCCGGTGCCCACCAGCAATTTCCGCTCGGCATTGACCTTGAGCGATTCCCAGGTGCCCGCCAGCATGGCCGGTTCGGTGAGGCTGCCGGTGACCACCGGATTCGCCGGATCGGAGACATCGAGGACCTGCACGCCCTGCGCGGGCCCGAGGATATTGCCCGGGAACAGCGACCCGGTGTAGGAGCAGTGGTCGTAGGTCGTGGAGGTGATGCCCGCGCCCTTGCCGACATACCCGCCCACATACGACAGATTGCAGCGATAGCCCAGCGTGCTGCGCCCGCCGTTGCGGTCCTCGGCCGAAACATCGCCCTGGATACCGGTTTCCGGCAGCGCGTCGTCACCGCAGTCCGCGCGCGGCACGGACGTGCGCCCCACGTCCAGGAACTGCTGCACCTGGTTGAGGATGTCGGATTGCAGATCCGCCGATGCTCCCTGCATCGGCAGCACGGCCGCCCCCAGCAGCGTGACCGCCAGTACCGCCGCCGGCTTGGACCGGCGTACTCGCGTGAACCGCCTCATCGCGGCACCCCCGTCTTCGTTCGAAACACAAGCTCGGTGACCCACCGCACAGCACGTTGTCCGATGTGGTCACGGTTACGTCTCGAAACGTTAACCCATGAACTGACCGGCCGGTAGGGGTAGCGCGAAATTGTCTGTGACAGTCCGTCTAGGTCGGGTGCTACGACTGCAACTCGGGGATGGGCTGCTCCTCGAGGACGACGATCTCGCACTGGTCGGCCCAGTGCAGATGGTGATGGTCGTCGACCATTGCCAGGGCCTCGTCCATGGAATCGGCCCGCAGGATCGACATTCCTATGACGCCGCTGTCGGTATCGGTGATTCCGGTCGGCGTGACGCGGCGCGCGTTGCCGAGCGGTCGGCCCGGATCGACGAGCGCGGCACCGAGGCGGTTGCCCCAATCCGCCCACAGCCGCATGCCTTTCGCGGCTTCGGCGGGCGTGGCCTGCGCGAATCGCTCGGCGACGGACAGGGGTGCGAGGTAGAGAACGATGTATCGGTTCATGCCGCCGACAATAGGTGACCAAATGGTCACATGTCAACGGTCATGTGACCGTATGGTCTCGTATAAGGTGGGGGCGTGGACGAGGACGCGGTGTTCAAGGCGCTGGCCGATCCCACCCGGCGATATCTGCTCGACGCGCTGTTCGCCCGGGACGGTCAAACACTGACCGAGCTGGAATCCGGCCTGGAAATGACCCGATTCGGCATCGGCAAACACCTGCGCCTGCTCGAGGACGCGGGCCTGGTGACCACCGTCCGGGACGGCCGCAAGAAGCTGCACTACCTCAATCCCATACCGATCCGGCTGATCCACGACCGCTGGATCGACAAATTCACCGAGCAGCAGCTCTCCGCCCTGACGGATCTGAAGAAGGACCTGGAATCGTGAGCCTCGACGACATTCGCGCGCGGGCTCGCCCTGAGGCCCGGCAGATCCATCGAGTGATCATCGCCGCCCCTGCCACCCGGATCTGGGAGGCGATCACCGATCCGGAGTGGACCGTGCGCTACGGATTCGGCGGCCGCAGCGTCATCGAACCGCGTATCGGTGGCGCGTTCACGGTCTTCGCGCCCTCCGGACCGCGCCCGATCGACAGTGAACCGGAACTCATCATTCAGGGCACGGTCACCGACTACGACCCGCCGCGGCTGTTGGGCGCACGCATCCGATTCCTCGGCGACGTGAACCTGGTCGCGGAACCGGAAACCTACCTACGCTACGAGATTCGCGACCGCGCCGACGGCACCTGCGCCCTGACCGTCGTCCACGAGGTGACCGGGGCACCGCTCATCGCGGTCATCAGTTCCGGCGACCTGGAGACGGAAGGCTTCGGCGGCGGCTACCCGTTCATGCTCAGCGACCTGAAATCGCTGTTGGAGACCGGTAATGCGCTGCCGGTCAGCCGACCCACCCGCAAGGGTTGAGCTACAGCGCGAGCAGATCGCGGCAGGTGTCCAGCAGCCGGGCCCGCAGGACGGCCGCCCGTTCGGCGATCTCGGCCTGCCCGCGCACGTACTCGGCACGCCCGGACGGGGTTTCGATCCGGATCGGCTCGTAGCCGAAATCCCGCAGATCGTACGGGCTGGCTTTCATGTCTAGTTCGCGGGCGGCGCAGGCCAATTCGAAGGCATCAAACAGCAGTTCGGAGCCGATCAGCGGGGTGAGTTTGAAGCCCCACTTGTAGATGTCCATATTGGCGTGCAGGCAGCCGGGCTGCTCGCGGTCGACCTGCAGCTCGCGGGTCAGCGGCTCGATATTGAGCGGGACCGCTTCGGGGGTGAAGAAGCGGAAGGCGTCGAAGTGGGTGCAGCGCAATTGCATCGACTCCACTACCGCGTCGGTGCCCTGGGTGCCGAGGCGGAGGGGGACCTGTTGGTGGCGGACCTCGTCGGTGCGGTAGACCATCGCCCATTCGTGCAGGCCGAAACAGGACAGCTGGGCCGGGCGGGTGGCGGTGGCGGTGAGCAGGCCGGCCACGAATTCGACGGTATCGCGCCGTTTTTCGAGGAACTCGGGGTCGGCGGTCCAGCCATCGGACTCCTGGTCACCCAACGAGACTCGGTGGTAGCCACGGAATCCCGCGTAATCCTCGGCGTCGGCCAGGACCACGCCGTAGCCGGGATGCCAGCGCTTGAGCTGGGCGGGCTTGTGACCGTAGTAGGTGAACAGGAAGTCGACCACCGGATGCTTCTTACCGGCCGCCCGCCGGGCGAGATACGGGCCGACGAGCGCCTCGACCCGGTCACGGTGGGCGGCCGCCCGGCCCCGCCAATCGGGGCCGGACAGCACAGCGGATTCGGTGCGCGCGTTCATCATTCGGCGAGGCGGTGGGTGGCGTCGCGGACGGTGCCGACGAACTCCTCCACCAGGTCTTCCAGGGCGACGATGCCGACGGTGTTGCCACGGCTGTCGACCACGCGGCCCAGATGCGAATTGGTGCGGCGCAACCGGGCCAGCGCCTCGAACAGGGTGGTGCCCATGCTCAGCGTCGGCAGCGGACGGATATCGGTGCGGGGGATGGGCGTGCCCGGGCCCGCGTCGTCGTCGGCGGTCAGATCCAGCACATCCTTCACGTGCAGGTAGCCGACCAGTGAACCGTCGGCCGCGCGCACCGGATACCGCGAGAAACCCGTTTCCGCGACGGCGGATTCGATATCGCCGAGCGTGGTCCCGTCCCCGCGCAACGGCACCGACCGGGCCGAGGCCAGCGGCACCATCACATCGGCGACGATGCGGTCACTGGAACCCAGCGCCTGGGTGAGCCGGCGGTGCTCCTCCTCGTCGAGCAGTCCCTCCGAGCGGGATTCACCGAACATCTCCGCCAGCTCCACCGACGACACGGTGGAATCCAGCTCGTCCTTCGGCTCGATCCGCAAGGCCCGCAACGTGATATTGGCCGCGAAGTTGTAGATCGCGATCAACGGCTTGGCCAGTCGCAGCCACGCCAAATGCAGCGGAACCAGCAGCAGCGCCGAGCGTTCCGGCCCGGCCAGGGCGATGTTCTTCGGGATCATCTCGCCCAGCAGGATGTGCAGGATCACCACGATGGTCAACGCCAGCGCGAACGAGATCGGATGCAACAGCGAAGCGGGCACGCCCAGCAGATCGAACGGCTGCTCGAGCAGATGCGCCACCGCGGGCTCGCCCACGCGACCCAGCAGGATCGAACAGATGGTGATGCCCAGCTGCGCGGCGGCCAGCATCATCGACAGGTTCTGGCCCGCCTCGATCACCGTGTTGGCGCTGCGCTTGCCCTGCGCGGCAAGCGCTTCCAGGCGGTCGCGGCGCGCGGAGATGAGCGCGAACTCCGCGCCCACGAAGAACGCGTTGCCCAGCAGCAACACCAGGGTGAGCAGGACGGCGTACAGGTCACCCATGATCGTGCTCCCAGATCGCGAGGGCCTCGGCGTCGACGGGGCGGATCAGCACCCGGTCGATGCGGCGGCCGTCCATGCGTTCCACCTTGGCGATCCAGCCGCCCTTGGTGTGCGGCTGCTCGAGCTGATGGTTGCCCGGTTGCGGCAGCAGCACCTCGTCGCCGGTCTCCGGGATGCGGCCCAGCCGGGTCAGCACCAGGCCGCCGAGCGTCTCGTACTCGCCTTCGGGCGCGTCGTATCCGGTGGCGCGGGAGACCTCGTCGACGCGCAGCAGACCCGAGCAGTTCCAGCCCGTCGGGGTGCGGCGCACATCGACTTCCTCCTCGTCGTGCTCGTCGCGCACATCACCGAGGATCTCCTCGATCAGATCCTCCATGGTGACGATGCCCGCGGTGCCGCCGTATTCGTCGACCACCAGCGCCACCTGCATGCCGTCGCGGCGCACCCGCTCGAGCACCTCGTCACCGTCGAGGGAGGCGGGCACGATCGGCACCGGCTTGGCGATGGACTCCAGCTTGATATTGCGGCGATCCTTGGCCGGATACACGAACACCTGCTTGACGTGCACGAACCCGAGCGTGTTGTCGAGGTCGCCCTCGATGACCGGGAACCGGGAGTAGCCGGTCTCGCGCGCGGCGTCGATCAGATCGGCGAGAGTGCAGTCCTGATCCAGGGTTTCGATGGTCATGCGCGGAGTCATCAACTCCTCCGCGGTGCGCTCACCGAACTGCAGCGACCGATCCACCACCTGCGCGGTGCGCTGATCCAGCGCCCCGTGCAACGCGGAAGTCCGCACCAGCGAACCCAATTCCTGCGGCGACCGCGCCGAGCGCAACTCCTCTGCCGGTTCGATGCCCACCCGGCGCACCGCCCAGTTGGCGACCCCGTTGAGGAACTTGATCATCCACTTGAAGGTGGTGGAGAAGGCGATCATCGGCCCCGCGGCGCGGTCACCCCAGGTACCCGCCGACCATCACATCCCCCGAGACCGAACCGCAAAACCGCAAACCAAAACCTATTTCCATCGAGACCGAACACAG
>NZ_JBSGBY010000252.1:0-11441 GCF_053601505.1 Nocardia sp. NPDC004722 | reverse complement strand
TGGACTGGCCGCCGACCGGCATCACGAGGGTGACGTTGTCCTCGGCGAACTGGCGCAGGGCGTTGGTCTCGAAGGTCCAGGCGTTGAAGTCGTCGCGGGCGCGCAGGCCGTCGAGCAGGTACAGCGCGGCGTCACCGCCGTGGCGGGCCCACTGCACCTGCACCTTGACCGGGCCCATGCTCGAGGGCACCAGCAGTTCCTCGAACCCGCCCTCGGGGGTGGCGCGATGCACCGGATGCGCGGGCACGGCGAGCGCGGGCCCGGCCAGCGCGGGGAGGGCCAGCACGGCCGCGGCGGCCGCGAGCGCGCGTCGCCAGCCCGGCGTTCGCCGGTATTTGGCACGCTTGATCTTCCGAGTCGAACCGTTCTGCGGGCATGACGAGGCGCCCTGTACTGCCATAGAGATCGATCTCCTGAACCGCAGGGGGAAGCACACCGACGTGACGGGAGTCACGGACAACGGTGCACTCTACAGTCGGCCCGGAGGTAACCGGCGGGTATCCGGTTCAGGTGGCGTGTATCTCGGCCTTGCCGTCGCGGAAGACGATGGTGCCGTGCTGGAACGCCTGCTGCATCCCGCCCTGTATGGGCGTTTCGTCGGAGGTGGGAAAGCCGAGTGCCCCAGCGGGTCCCGACGCGCCCTCGTACGCGCCGCCGATCATGCCGCCCACCGCGTGCGCGCCTCCGGCCGCCGACCACAGCACCCGGCCGCCCCGGAAGTCCTGTGCCGCACCGCCGGCCAACGGATACTCGGCGGTCAGGCAGTCATCCAGCCACGACTTCGCCAGTGCCACAGGCAGAATCGCGCCCGCCGAGGCGCAGTCGGGCTTGGCCGCCTCCACGCCCAGCGCGGACGCCGCCTGCGGCCAGGACTGCCGCATCTCGAAATCCCAGTAGGGCCACGAGTGCGTGCCGGATGCCCGGTAGTTGACCTGCACCGGAATGCTCAGCTTGTTCAGCTTGGCCACGAACTGCTGAGAAGAGAAGCGGGACAACACCTCCAACGCCATGCCCGACCAGTTGGTACTGACGCCCGGGATGCCGGCGGGCAGGTCGTAGACGCCCGCGAGTCCGCTGCCGCTGGACACATACAGGCTGAGGCCCTTCAGTTTTTCGGCCAGCGCGTAGGGATCGTGCGCCTCCCACTCCCCGTCTGTGGGCGAGCCGTACATGGCGTCGGCGTGGTAGCCGCCCGCGTCCCGCATCGCGTACGCGACCGCCTGCGGCATACCGAGAGTCGTGAGTGTGAGCATGCCGGAGAAGGAGGCCGCGTAGCGCGCGAAGCCGGGATTGCGGCCCGCCAGCGTCATGGCCGCGGTGCCGCCCATGGACAGTCCCGCCACGCCGCGCACATTGGTGGTCCGCCAATCCCGATCGAGCAGCGGCGGTAATTCTCTGGTGAGGAAGGTTTCCCACTTGTAGGTCTTGCCGTTGTCGGGCTGCTTCCAGTCGGAGTAGAAGCTCGCCGCGCCGCCCACCGGCAGCACCACGGTGACGTTCTTGTCGGCGTAGAAGGCCTCGGCCCCAGCGTCTTTCGTCCAACCGCTCTGATCGTCGGTGGCGCGCAGGCCGTCGAGCATGAACAGGGCCGGGAATTTGGCGTCCGGCTTGGTGTTCCAGTCCCGGGCCAGCAGCAGCTGGACCTGGATCTGGGTGCCCATGGCGGGTGAGTCCACCCACAGCGCCACCCGTCTGTTGCTCAGCCACACCACATTTCGAATCTCCGGCTTGGTGGGCTTGGCCGGATCCCCCGTCGGCGGCGCCGCGCCCGGCTCCGCGTACGCCGTCCCCACCGTCAGCACGGCCGTCGTGGCTACCGCGAGCGCGACCAGCACTCTGCGGCCGCCTCTCCCCCATCTACCAATTGCCACAGCTGTCACATACGTTTTCTACCCCGTTGCGGCGAATCATGGGGAGGCATAAAAGAACCGGCCACCCCGTAGGGTGGCCGGTTCATGCTTTCGAGCTATGAGTTCGCGTTATGGAATCACGCGAGACCGAGGGCGCTCAGCATCTGTGGGCGAGCCTTGATCAGCTCGTCGTGCCAGTAGCCCCACTTGTGGGTGCCGGTCACCTCGAAGTCGAACTGGGCCGGAACACTGATCTGACCCAGCCGCGCCTGGAAGGCACGGGTGTTCACCATCGAGAGCGCTTCCAGCGCAACGGCGTTGCCGGTGTTGAACGCGTCGCCGAAGGAGCCGACGCCGTCGTACCGGCCGGGGATGCCGCTACCCGCGGAGATGAACATCGGCAGGTTCTTGAGCTGCGGCGCGAACACGAACGGGTCCATGCGCAGCCAGGCCGGGCTCCACGGCGCGGCCATGGAATCCACGTTGTAGCGACCCGCGTCCAGCATGGCGATGCGGATGGCCTCACGCATGCCCGGCGCGGACAGGTTCAGGTAGCCCGACATCGAGGTGGCCTGCTTGAACATGTCGCGGTGGTAGGCGGCCATCATCAGGGCGGCGGAGCCACCCATGGACAGGCCCGCGATCGCGACGTTGTTGCGCGCGACCCCGTATCCGGCAAGGAAATCCGGGAGTTCCTTGGTCAGGAAGGTCTCCCACTTGTAGGTGAACTTCTGACCGTTGGTGTTGGACGGCGAGACCCAGTCGGCGTAAAAGCTGGACTGGCCACCGACCGGCATGATGACGTTCACGTCGTCATTGGCGAAGATGCCGGGGGCGTCACCCTCGTTGGCGTTGGCCCACGCGCTGTGATCGTCCTGGGCGCGCATGCCGTCGAGCATGTAGACCGCGGAGCTGCCGCCGTTCTTGGCCCACTGCACCTGAACCTTGATCGGGCCCATGCTCGAGGGAACCATCAGCTCTTCGAAGCTGCCCGGGGCACCACGATGCGCGATGCCGAACGCCGGGGCGGCCGAGGCGATGGACGGGGCGGCCAGTGAAGCGGTCGGGACTGCGAGCGCCGCCGCGGTGACGGTGGCGGCGACGAACCGTGTGCGCCAACCACTCTGCGCACGGCGTCGCGATACTCCCGGCACGGCGGACCTGCCGAAACGCATGGATACTGCTCCTTCTCTACCGCAGCACTGCGCTACTGCGGTGTCTTAAGTTGTCAATCGCGCACGCGGGCATGACGAAGCCATGCGTGGACATACGCGATCAGCACTCGCAGGGAATCCCGACTCTTCTCTGCGAGCGAAGCGCTACCACGGGTTGGTCACACTTGCGCTCGCTGGAGGGTATTCGACGCTCCGAGCGGTTGGCAAGGTCATGCTCAATGGTTAGGGGATTCACACCATCGCATATGACCGTAATGGTGCGGTGACCATATCGCGAATCCTTCGTGATGTCGCGGCAACGTGGAAAACCCTTACGCCGCACCCCTCTTGGCGGAATCGCTCAACCGAGGTTGGCGCTCAGGTCCGGCAGCATCTTGTAGACCTGGTCAGCCCAGTACGGCCAGTTGTGCACACCGTCGGAGGTGAAGTCGAAGACCGCATTGTTCACACCCAGCGAGTCCAGTCGAACCTGGAAGGACCGGGTATTCGCGAGGGCTATCGCCTCCAGGCCCATCGCATTTCCGACGTTGTACGCGTCCAGGGGGCTGCGCACGACATCCCGCTGACCGGGCAGCCCGTTACCGCTCGAGATCCACAGCCGGGTGCCGTTGTCCCGCAGCCGGGGTGCGAATACGAACGGATCGTTGCGCAGCCACAATTCGCTCCACGGCGGTCCCCACATGGCGTCGATGTTGTATCCGCCGGCATCCAGCAGCGCGGCGCGCAGGCCCTCGCGCATACCGGGCGCGGAAATATTCAAATACCCGGAATACGATCCGGCATAACGGAACTGGTCCGGATGATAGGCCGCCAGCACCAGTGCGGCGCTGCCGCCCATGGACAGGCCGAACACGCCGTTCCCGCGCGGATTGAAGCCCAGCCGGGCGGCCAGCGCATTGCGCAGGTCCCGGGTCAGGAAGGTCTCCCAGGCATACGGGACGGTCTGGCCGTTGAAGTTGCTCGGCGCGACCCAGTCCGAATAGAAGCTCGACTGGCCGCCGACCGGCATCACCACATTGATGTTCCACGCGGTCAGCACGCGCTCGATATCGGTGTCGATCTCCCAGCCGGAAAGGTCGTTGCGGGCGCGCAATCCATCCAGCGCGTACACCACACGCTGGGTATTGCCGTCCTGGGCGCGGAAGATGCGCGATTTGATCGGGCCCATGCTGGAATCGACCCAGAAGTCGTAGCCGCCCGGATCGAATGCGGCATGCGCTGTTCCCGCCGCGATCGTCCCGGACAGTGAAACGGCAACTGCCACCGCGAATCCCGCCAGGGATCGCCGCAGCGCACCCCGAAGCACTCGAACAGACCGCATCGACTCGCCTTTCACGAGTGTGGTCACCATTGACCACCGCCGAAATGCAGAAGCTGTTGCCGCTGACTCTTCTTAAGCCGCAGTTCGGAGCCGACGGCTGTCAAAACACCTCACGCGACCAAAACGTGATGCGAAACGTCGATGGCCGCCATCCCCTGGATGACGGCCCTCGATTCGTCCGGCCTATCCGATATTCGCGGACATGTCCGGGATCATGCGGTACGCGTCATTGGCCCAGTTGGTCCAGGCGTGCAGACCGTCGGGCGGGAAGTCGTAGACGACGTTCTGCGCGCCCAGCGTGAGCATGCGGACCTGGAAAGCGCGAGAGTTGGCCAATGCCAAGGCTTCCAGCGGCGCGCCGCGGATCAGGCGGTCGGCCGCGGCCCCGAGCGGAATGTTCAGATCCTCGGGCATGGGCGCACCGCTACCCGCCGAGACCCACACCCGGGTGTTGTTCCCGATGAGGGTGGGCGCGAAGACGAACGGGTCCATCCGCAGCCAGCTCGGCCCCCAGGGCGGAGCCATGCTGTCCACGTTGTATCCGCCCGCGTCGAGCATGGCGACCCGGATGGCCTCGCGCATGCCGGGTGCGGAGATGTTCAGGTACCCGGAGTACGAACCGGCGTAGCTGAAGAAGTCGGGGTGGTAGGCGGCCAGCGTCAGGGCCGCACTGCCGCCCATGGACAGGCCGAAGATGCCGTTGCGATTGGGGTTGAAGCCCAGGCGATTCTGCAGTTCCCAGCGCAGATGGTTGGTGATGAAGTCCTCCCAGGCGTAGCGGTAGCTCTTGCCCGGGCCGCCGCCCATCGCCTCGGTCGCACCCGAACCGGTGCCGTAGGCCGCCGATCCGGTGCCCGCCGGCACCCCGAAGAACGAGCTCGGCGCATCCCAGTCCGCGTAGAAGCTGGACTGGCCGCCGACCGGCATCACCACATTGATGTTCCAGTCGGCCAGCACCTGCGGCACATTGGTATTGATCTCCCAGCCGTTCAGGTCCTCCTGCGCCCGCTGCCCGTCGAGCACGTACGCGACCCGCTGGGTATTGCCGTCGCGAGCACGCAGGATTCGGGTCTTGATCGGCCCCATGACCGGGGAGTCGACCCAGAAGTCGAAGATCGCGGGATCGAATGCCGCGGCCGCCGGTGGCGATTCGATCACCGCCACCCCGAGTGGCATCAGCAGGGCGGCAGCGGCGACGCCCATGACCTTCCGTGTGAAGCCTCGAACCCGCATCGACCCAGCCCTTCTCGGTTTGAGCAGAACACTGATCACGCAGAACTCATCTTCGCTACCGAAGAAGTATCGGATGTCCAGCTGGGCGTGTCCCGTGTGCTCAGCGCGGCGAGTCGCGAACGATCATGGATCGTTTGCGAATCCGCAGCTGAAAAAACAAAGCCCCCCGCCCTTACGGGCGGGGGGCTTTGGGTTGAAAGGGTCCAGGGCCGCAGCCCCGGAGGCTCGAGGGGTTTCAGGGGCGAAGCCCCTGAAAGCTCACGAGAGTTGTGCTTACCCGATGTTGTTCGAGAGGTCCGGGATCATGCGGTAGACCTCGGCGTTCCAGTTGTTCCAGTTGTGGACACCGGTGGCCGGGAAGTCGTAGGTCACGTTGTTGGCGCCGATGGAGAGCATCCGGGCCTGGAAGGCGCGGGTGTTCACCAGGGCCAGGGCCTCCAGGGGCACGCCCTGGATGACCGGCATGATGCCGGTGACGTCACCGGCACCCGGGATCGCGCTCGCGGCGGAGATCCACAGGCGGGTGTTGGCGTCCTTCAGCCGCGGCGCGAACACGAACGGGTCCATGTGCAGCCACTGCGGCCCCCACGGCGGGGCCATCGAGTCCACGTTGTAGCCGCCGGCGTCGATCATCGCGATGCGGATGGCCTCGCGCATGCCCGGGGCGGAGATGTTCAGGTAGCCGGAGTACGAACCGGCGAAGCTGAACTGGTCCGGGTGGTAGGCGGCCAGCGTCAGCGCGCCGGAGCCGCCCATGGACAGGCCGAAGATGCCGTTGCGGGTCTTGCTGAAGCCCAGGCGCGCGTTGAGCGCGTTGGGCAGGTCCTGGGACAGGAAGGTCTCCCAGGTGTAGCGGTAGCTCTTGCCGGGGCCGCCGCCGAGCAGCTGGAAGGCGCCCGAGCCCGAGGACGAACCCGAGGCCGAGCCGGAGGAGGACAGCGAGGAGGAACCGGCCGAACCGCTGCCGCCACCTTCACCGAGGATGCTGCTGGGCGCGTTCCAGTCGGCGTAGAAGCTGGACTGGCCGCCGATCGGCATGACCACGTTGATGTTCGCCGCGGTCAGCGCGTGGGTGATGTCGGTGTTGATCTCCCAGCCGCTCAGGTCCTGCCCGGCGCGCATGCCGTCGAGGGCATAGACGACGCGGGAGGTGTTCCCGTCGGCCGCGCGGAAGACGCGCGACTTGACCGGGCCCATGGAGGCCGAATCGACGTAGAAGTCGAATCCGCTGGGATCCAGTGCCGCGTTCGCGGTTCCGACGCCGACCGCCGACACCCCGAACGGCAGTGCAATCGCCAGAGCCAATCCGACCACGGAGTTCTTGAGCCACCCGCGGGATCTCTGACGTCTATCGCCTCGCATTGATTTGTCCGGCCTTTCCTGTCGTTCGGTCTCGCCGTGTGCTCGTGACTCCGGCAGAGGTCTCGGCGACCCTATCGCGAATGGGCAAACGGGGTGTTATCCGATCGTGACGAAAGTGACGAGCGCCACCCTCGGACCGGAATGTGGCGCAGATCAGCGCCTGGATGCGACTCCGGAGTCGAATTCCACCCCCGTGGACCCATACTCAACAGCTATCACTCCAAACTGCACGAACCTCACTGCGCGCCTTCAGCATCCCCTACCACTCGCGGTGAATGATCAAGGCGCGCGCCAACTCTCAGCAAAGTCTAGGCATCGGCCAAGGAAGGATCACCCGATGTTGTTGGAGAGGTCCGGAATCATCCGGCCCATCTCGCCCTCCCAGTTCTTCCAGTTGTGCACGCCGATGGCCGGATAGTCGGTGACGATATTGCCGCCGCCGAGCGCGGCCCAGCGCGCCTGGAAAGCCTTGGTGCCCACCAGCGACACCGCCTCGATGCCCATGGCCTGAATGACGGTGGCGTTGATATCGCCGACCGAGCCCGGCAGGCCGCTGCCCGCCGAGATGAACAGGTGGGTGCCGTTGGCCTTCAGTTTGGGCGCGAACTGGAAGGGATCCAGGTGCTGCCACTTCAGATCTTTGGCGCCCGCCAGCGCGTCGACGTTGTAGCCGCCCGCGTCCACCATGGCCACCCGGATGGCATCGCGCATGCCGGGCAGCGACAGATCCAGCGCACCGGACATCGAACCGGCGTAGGAGAACTGATTCGGATGGAAGGCCGCCAGCATGAACGCGGAGCCGCCGCTCATGGACAGCCCGAAGATGCCGTTGCGACTCGAGCTGAAGCTCAGGCGATCTCGTAGCGCGTTGGGCAGTTCCTGGCTCAGGTACGTTTCCCACTTGTAGGTGTAGGACTTGCCCGGGCCGCCCGAAAGCGCCTGCGTGATACCGGATCCGGACTGCTGCGAGGCGGTGCCCGCGGGCAGGCCGAGGAAGGTGCTCGGCGAGTTCCAGTCGGCGTACCAGCTGGACTGGCCGCCGATCGGCATGACGACATTGATATTGGCGGCCGTCAGGGCATGCGCGACATCGGTATTGATCTCCCAGCCGTTGAGGTCGTCACGCGCGCGTTCCCCGTCCAGCGCGTAGACCACCCGGTTGGTATTACCGTCGGCGGCGCGGAAGACGCGGTTCTTGATCGGCCCCATCACGGAGTCGACGTAGAAGTCCATGCCGTCCGGGCTGTAGGCGGCCTGCGCCGGTGTCGTTCCCAGGACCGAAACCCCCAGCGGCACCATGGTTGCCAGGGCGACGCCCAGCACCGTCTTGCGCAACCAGCTGCGCGCCCCGCCCTTAACCGTCACGCCCCGCATATTCGGCCTTCCATCTGTGCGCCCCGGGCCTCCCTGCTACCCGCCCGGAATCGTATTGCGACAACCGTTGCCGCACAGCGGATTTCTGGGTCGGCGACGGGAGTACTCGCGGAGCTTATCGCGAAACCCACGCCGGGGTGTTACCAAATCGAGATAGCCTCTCACATCTCGCGTCCCGACCGTGACGTTTCGGTCAAACCCCCTCGCACATAAGAGAAAACCCCGCATCCGGTATGGATGCGGGGTTTTCGCCGTGCGTACTTCGGGCCGCTTACTTCGGCGGCGCGGGCGGCGGTGGCAGAGTCGGATCCACCAGATTGCACCGCTGGATCTCGTACTTCGGCACCCGATCGATCCGATACTTGGCGAAGGTGAACGCCTGCATCAGATTGTGCCGCCAGCGATCGAAGGTCAGCGGCGCCCGCGAGGAGGCCAGCAGCGCCTGGGTGTCCGGGCAGGACAGCGCGGTGCGCGCCTCGTCCGACCACTTCTCGTCCAGGAACCACGGCATCCACGGGTGCCGGTCCACCATGCCGGTGTCCACCACGACCCAGTCCGGGTAGAGGTTCTTGTCGTGGCCGATGCGGCCGTCGGTCAGCCGATCGGTATGCGACGCAAGCGGATACGCCAGGCCCATCTGATCGATGACCCGCACGTCCAGCGGCACGTTCATGCTGGTCATGCCGAGATTCAGGAAGAACACCACGTGCTCTTTGTTGCCGTCCGGCACCGGCGCGGGCACCAGGTACCAGTTCATGAACGACGGCGAGTTGAGCAGCAGCGCACCGTCCGGCGAATTGGCGATGTCCCGGACCATGGCGCGGATGCGCGGGTAGTCCAGGTAGTCCTCGGCCCGGATCGGGTGGTCGTGTCCGGTATTGAGCACGTAGTAGATGCGCTCGTCCACAATGCCGTTGGCGCGGATCTTGGTGCCCGCGGTGATGGCGGTGGTATTGGCCGCGAACAGCGCCCAGACCGCCGTGCCCGCGAAGGCCGCGACCACGACGACGAAAGCCCAATCCAGGCCGCGCATTCCGGACTCCCCGGTCCGCTTCGGCAGCCGGATCGGCAGTACCGCCACCGGCAGGGTCAGGCAGAACAGCTGCGGCAGCAGCATGCGGCCGTGCATGAAGTCGCCGCCGACGCGGATCTCGTAGACGGTCAGCACCACGCCGCTGGCGAGCATGAGGGTCACGACGGCCGCCGGGGTGCGCAGCCAGACGCTGAAGCGGTGAATCCGCCCGCGCAGACCCGACTTCGGCGATTCCTCCGCGACCACGTGGCGACCGTCGGCCCCGTCCGCGCGCCGCTGCCGCGCCAGCACCAGCCCGGCGATCAGCAGGATCAGCAGCGGCAGCCACAGCCAGTACGGGCCGACGAGATCCCACAGGTAGATGAAGCCCTGATGCCATTTCGCGCCGCCGGCGTCCTTGGCCACCGCGGTGTTCGGGTAGGGCAGACCGTAGTAGCCCATCCGCCAGATCTGGTACGCGATCGGCACCAGCCCGGCCACCGCCACCACCAGCACCCGGAACATCCAGGGGCGCAGGCGGGTATCCGGCACCGGCGCGCAGAACAGCATGGCCAGCGCGAGCGCGCCGACCAGCGTCATCTCCGGTCGGATGAGCGGAGCCAACCCGGCGAAGAAGACCAACGCGAAAAAGGCCGCGGGGCGGACTTTTTCGGCCTGACTCCAGCGCACCATGCCCCACCAGAGCACCGCGAGCCAGAAGATGACCAGGCACGACTCCAGCCCGGAAGTGGCGTAATCGCGGGCGGGCGGCAGCGCGATGTAGACCAGCACTCCCGCGGGCACCAGCAGCGCGGAACGCGTTCCGCCCCACAGCCGCGCGGAGCCGAGCATGGCGAACACGATGGCCAGCACCGAGAGTGTGAGCGCGATGCCGAGCACCACGTACTCGAGCCGCGCCTGGGTCAGCCAGCTGAAGAAATAGACGATGAAGGTCCACGCCGTCGAGGTGTTGGCCTCGACGCGCTCGCCCGCATTGAAGACCGGACCGTTGCCCGCCATCAGGTTTCGGACCGTGCGCAGCACGATCAGGCCGTCGTCGGCGATCCAGCGGCGCTGCCACGCACCGGCCGCGAACAGCGTCGCGGTCAGCACGATCCCACCGAGGAACGTGGCGCGGGATAGTCGCGAGAAGCCGCGCGGGCCATCGTCCGCACGCCGACGGGCGCGACCGAGCGGCAATTGTGCCGTCGGCGCGCCCACCTCTCGCTCTTCTCCCTCTACCACGTCAGGTGAGATAGACAGCGACACCTACCGCTCCGATCAAGGCGATTGCGAGGAACTGGAGGACGCGGTCCCCCAGGGCGATCTCTTCGGGCTCACCCGCTTCGCCGCGATCGACATCCACCGCGTATCGCATGATGGCGATGGTGAACGGGATCATCGAGATGGCGAACCAGATGGTGTCCTTGGTCTTGTCCTGCTCGAATGCCCACAGACCGTAGAACACGACCACCGCGGTGGCGGACAGGGTCCACACGAAACGCAGGTAGGTCGGCGTGTAGTACTCCAGCGACTTGCGGATCTTGGCGCCGGTGTCGAGCGCGATCTTCAACTCGGCGTAGCGCTTTCCGGTCGCCATGAACAGCGAACCGAAGGCCATGATCAGCAGGAACCACTGGGACAGCCGGATATCCGAGGACACGCCACCCGCGACCGCGCGCAGCAGGAAGCCCGAGGACACGATGCAGATGTCGAGCACGGCCTGGTGCTTGAGGCCGAAGCAGTAGGCCAGCTGGATGCCGATGTAGACCGCCATCACCACGGCCAGATGCCAGTTCGCGATGAACGACAACAGAATCGAACCGGCGAGCAGCACCACCGACAGGCCGTAGGCCAGGTTCACCGGCACCACACCGGCGGCGATCGGCCGGAACCGCTTGGTCGGGTGCGCCCGGTCGGCCTCGACATCGAGGGCGTCGTTGACCAGGTAGATGCCCGAGGCGGCCAGGCAGAACACCACGAAGGCGATGGCCACGTGCCAGAGCACCGTCAGGTCGGTGATCACCAGGTCGCCCGCGGCGGTCTTGCCGGCGGCCAGCGGCGCGGCCAGCACCAGCACGTTCTTGACCCACTGACGCGGGCGCATGGCCTTG
>NZ_JBSGBY010000251.1:0-11447 GCF_053601505.1 Nocardia sp. NPDC004722 | reverse complement strand
CTCGGATTCGCGGTCGCGGGCCTCCTGCGCGAAAAGCAGGTCTTCGTAGGCGGCGATCGGCTGCTTCTCGACCAGGGGTGCGCCCGCCGCGGTGAAGGTGCCCAGCCCGACGCCGTCGGGTTCGCGGTGACTTTGCCGGGCGAGGCTGTCGGGCGCGTCCAACAGCCAGAAAGTAGCGCGCGCCCGCTGCGGCGCGGCCGATAGTCCGAACAGCCGGCACATACACGACTCCTCTGGCGAGCAGCGAGAACACCCGGACCGCACGACAGCACGGCCGCACTGAGGGATGATTGGGCCATGTCGGACACGCCGTCGGTGCTCAAGCATCATCGTATGCCCGAGCATGACGCGATGCGCCTCTCGGGGACGGTGGAAGCCATGCTGTGGATCCACCGCAATTGCGTCGAGGGTGACGGTGCGACCGAGCAGTCGTGTGGGCGGCGGCGGCAGTTGCTGGAATTGCGGGCTCGATACGGCTGGACCTGGCCGTTGCCGAAGCCGGACGCCAGCTGGCGGCTGCAACCCTGAATCGGGTTGCCGGTCAGGGAATATCAACGTTCGAGCGTGGTTGAATTCACCCGTGACCGACATCGCGCGCCAGCAGCTGAACGAGGACATCATCCGGCAATTCCGTTCCGGCGGTGGGCAAGTCGGCGGGCAGTTCGCCCAGACACCACTGCTGTTGCTGACCACCACGGGCGCGCACAGCGGGGCCGCGCGGACCTGGCCGCTGGCGTATCAGCGCGATGGTGAGCGGGTGGTCGTGTTCGCTGCCAACGGCGGTCGTGGCACGCGGCCGGGCTGGTATCACAACCTGCGCGCGAATCCGGTCGGGACGGTCGAGGTGGGGACCGAATCCTGGGAGGTCACCGCGAGCGTGGTCAGTGGTGAGGATCGGGCTCGGCTGTGGGAGCGGCAGCTCGTGGTGTCGCCGTTCCTCGCCGACTTCCAGGCGAAGTTGGACTGGGAGATCCCCGTCGTCGCGCTGACACCGCGCTAGGCGGGTCGCCTTCGGACACGCGAATCGGTGTCCGGCGCAACGGGAACGCGGGTTCGATCTAGGGTCGAGGGCATGTCAGAGCCGTCGGAGGTCAGCCCGGAGTCGCCGCAGGACGCGGGCGCGGTGATCGCGGTGCCCGAACAGGTGCGCGGTGAATTGCGGCGCGGGGTCCGCAGTGTGCTGGTGGATGCGGCGGCATTGCGGCTGGTGCGGGATCGCTTCGACGAGACGCAGGCGGGATCGCTGCGGCGGTATCTGGAGGCGTCGCAGTCGGCGAATACGTTGCGCGCCTATCGAACCGATTGGATCGCGTGGGCGGCGTGGTGCGCCGCGGAGTCGCGGCAGGCGTTGCCCGCCGACGCCCTGGATGTGGCGGTCTACCTGGCGGCGGCCGCGGATGCGCGCCGCGACAATGGCGAATGGGCGTTCAGCGCGGCGACTTTGGAGCGGAAGGCGGCCGCGCTGGCCGCCGTGCACGCCGCCAACGGTCTGCCCTCGCCCACCCGCGCGGATGTGGTGCGATTGACGCTGCGCGGTATTCGCCGCACCCGCCGCAGCCAGCCCCGGCGCAAACGACCGGTCCTGCTGCACACCCTCGACCAGTTGCTCGCGGAGTTGCCCGCCCCGGGCTGGCCCACCGAACCGGCGCGCCGCCGCGACAACCTGCTGCTGCTGGTCGGTTTCGCGGGCGCGTTGCGGCGCAGTGAGATCGCGGCGCTGACGGTCGGCGACGTCACCGTCACCACCGACCACGCCACCGGCGAACCGCTGCTGCTGATCCAACTGCCCACCACCAAGACCGACCCCACCGGCGTCTCCGAACAACGCGTCGCCCTCCCGCGCGGCCAACGCCCCCACACCTGCCCCGTCTGCGCCTTCGCCGACTGGACCCGCCTGCGCGAGGCCCACACCACCACCGACCTGCGCACCTGGCTCACCGCCACCCCCGCCCCCGACCCGCACATCCACCGCTGCCACGGCTTCACCGGCACCACCCTCACCACCCCGAATCTCCCCCTCTTCCCGTCGATCTCACGCCACGGCGGCCTGGCCCCCACCGCCATGTCCGGCCGCGCCGTAGCCGAACTGGTCAAGCGCTACGCCGCCCGCGCAGGTCTCGACCCCACCCTCTTCTCCGGCCACTCCCTCCGAGCCGGCTTCGCCACCCAAGCCGCCCTGGGCGGCGCCAGCGA
Organism: Nocardia sp. NPDC004722; assembly: GCF_053601505.1. Taxonomy (NCBI): domain Bacteria; kingdom Bacillati; phylum Actinomycetota; class Actinomycetes; order Mycobacteriales; family Nocardiaceae; genus Nocardia; species Nocardia sp. NPDC004722. The sequence goes on along the minus strand of NZ_JBSGBY010000251.1, from coordinate 9,254 downwards.
CCGCGAAATCATGCGCCAAGGCCGCTGGTCCAACCCCCGCACCGTCCACGGCTACATCCGCACCGCAAACCCTTTGGAAGACAACGCCGTCACCAAACTCGGTCTGTAGTGGTCCCGACACTCGTCGCGTCGGCGATCAGGACCACCGCGCCGGGGACGGGGGTCGCGTGTTGATCAGGCGATCGGAGTGTGGTGGAACTCGATGACCTGGGCAGGTCCGGATCGGAATTCCTTGTTCGCGATTCCGGCCTCGATCATGTGGGGCGCGTCGTCGTGGGCGGCGAGGGCTTCGCGGGAGGCCCATTCCTCCAGGAGCACAAAACGATCTGGGTCTCCCGTTACCTGGTGCAGGTCGTATTGCAGGCAGCCCGGTTCGGCGCGGACGAGGGGGGCGAGGCGGTTGAATGCTTCTGCCTGTTGGTGGCCTTGGCCGGGCTGGGTGGTGATCATGATGATGAGGCGCACGGGATCTGACACTCGTGCAAGCCTAGGGGCCGGGGGTGGTGGCGCGCGTTAGAGGAGTTCGACCTCGTGGAATCCGACGGTGAAGGTGTGGCGGCGTTCGCGCAGTATCTTGCCCTCGCGGTGGACGGTGCCCTCGGTGAAATCGATCCGCAGTTCGGAGCGGCGGTGGTCCACTGACTGGACCACGCCGCAGACGCCGCTGAAAGGGCCCTCCGGGAAGCACACGACATCGCCCGGGCTGAACTCCGTAATACCCACGGCGCCACAGTAATCCACATTTGCCGGACTCGTTCGCGGGTGAGGCTGACGCGCTGAGGGCGGCGTGACGCCTAGGGTGTGGGCATGACGGATGGCGATACGCCCTGGGAACCGCCTCTCGCTGGGACCGAGGTGGAGCATCTGGTCGGTGCGTTGGAGCGGTTGCGGGCGACGTTTCGGTGGAAGGCCGACGCGCTCGATGCGGCGGGGTTGAACACTCGAGTCGGGGCTTCGACGCTCACTCTCGGCGGTCTCCTGAAACACCTGTCGCGTGCCGAGGACGAGATGTTCACGCGCAAACTCTCCGGTACGCCGCCCAGTCCGCCGTGGGACACCGTCGATTGGCGTGCCGATCCCGACTGGGATTTCACCTCGGCCGCCACCGACTCCCCGGATGAGCTCTACACGTTGTGGGACACCACGATCGCCCGCTCCCGCAAGACTCTGGACGCCGCGCTGGCGACCGGCGGCCCGGATCAGCTCGTGCACGTGTCCTGGCCGGACGGCCGCCATGCCAGCCTCCGGCGTCTGCTGTGCGATCTCATCGAGGAGTACGGCCGTCACACCGGTCACGCCGATCTGCTGCGGGAGGCCGTCGACGGCCGCGTCGGCGAGGACCCGCCGCCGGGGTGGCGGCCTCAATCACCCAGCGCCTGAACCCAATTCGAGAGCAGGGCGGCGGTGTCGTCGGGATCTTCGATCATGGGTGTGTGCCCGCAGTCGAGGGGTTCCGTTCGCAGGGAGGGGACTTCGCGATAGTCGGCGAAGGACGCGGGCTGCCAGCGGTGGTCCTGGGTGCCGTAGATGACGAGGGTGGGCAGGGCCAGATCGGTCAGGCGGGCGGGTTCGGGCCGGTCGCGCAGGTAGGTGTCGGATGCGGCCGAGGTGGCGGTGAGGCTGGTGTAGGTCATGCCTTTGACATCGTCCAGCAGCTGATCCGGGATGGCGACATCGCGGGTGAAGGCGCTGCTCAACGCGGTGCGCAGGGCGGGTGTCGGCAGCAATGGCCACAGGGGACGGCCGATCGCGGGGTTGTAGAGCAGGTTGCCCAGCGGTCCGTTGTCGAGGAAGGCGTCGGCCCGGGGCCCGGTGTCGATGAGGACGAGGTCCGCGACGAGCGCCCGTCGCTGTTCGGCCAACGCGGTGACCACGTACCCGCCCGTGGAATGACCGACGAGACTGGCACGGGTGACGCCCAACCGGTCGAGGACCTCGCCCACCCGGGTGGCTTGTTCGGAGATGCTGTAGCCGCCCTCGGGTTTGGCGGATTTTCCGTGACCGAGCAGGTCGATTCGAATGACGTAGCGATCTGTGAGGGCGGGCACGATCGGATCCCACCAGGAGGTGGAACCGGCCAGGCCGTGGATCAGCACCACCGCGCGGCTGTCGTGCTTGCCGCTGGTGATCACGTGGATGGCTCCGCCGGGGAGGTCCATCATCTGTTCCTGCGACGAGTCGGCGCGCGCGGTGGCGGCGACGGCGCAGCTGCCGCCGGCGAGCGTGAGCAGCGCGGCGGCGGTGATGCGCGTCAACCGGTGACGACGGTGAGTTGGTGCGGCAGTGGTGAATTCACGCATGAGGGCTCCTTCGGCCGATCGGTGACACCACCACGGTGCGGCAGGCCTATGGACCCCGTCTTGCACAAATGTCGCCTACGCCTCTTCCTCGACGGCCTCCTTCCGCGCCACCAAGCCGGACACCTCGGCGAGCGGGAGGTGCGGAATCAGCAGCGCGATCGCGAACGCGAATGCCAAGCCGGGCAGCATATAAGCGAACACCGGCACCAAGGCGTGCGCGTAGGAACCCACGATCGCGTCACGCAGTGGCCCCGGGAGATGGTCGACCACGGCGGGTGGCAGTGCGGCGGGATTCAACCCGGCCGACATGACTTCCCGCGGGTGCTCACGGAAGGCGGCCTCGAGATTGCCGGTGAGCCGGTGGGTGAAGACGGATCCGAAAATGGCCACGCCGAGCGCCCCACCCATTTCCCGGAAGTAGTTGTTGGCACTCGTCGCGGTCCCGACATCGGTTGCGGGAACCGCGTTCTGGACCAGCATGACCAGCAGCTGCATCACCATGCCCAGCCCCAGCCCGATGACGAACAGCATGGCTGAGACCATCCACGCGGGAGTGTGGGCGTCCAGGCGCGTCATCCAGGTCATCCCGGCGGCGATGATCGCCACCCCGAGTGGAGGGTAGACGCGGTAGCGCCCGGTCCGGGTGACCGCGCCCAGCGAGACCGACACCGACAGAAACATGCCGACGGTCATCGGAATCGACAGCACCCCGGACATGGACGCCGAGACCCCGGTGGCCATCTGGAGAAACGTCGGCACGAACGCCACCGACGCGAACATGATCAACCCCATCACGAATCCGAGCAGCGAGGTCGTCACGAAGGTGCGGTTGCGGAACAGCCGCAATGGCAGCATCGGTTCCGCGGCACGGGATTCGACGGCGATGAACACCGAAACCACCACGGCCACCGCCACGATCATGGCGAGGATGGTCGGCGATCCCCACCCGTACCGTTTCCCGCCCCAATCGCTGAGCAGGATCAGCAGCGTCGTCCCGGCGGTCATCAGCCCGGCACCGAGGTAGTCCGGCAGCACGCTCGGCCGCTTGCTCGGCAGCGTCAGGTAGCGCGCCGCGATCGCCAAGGCCGCCAACCCGATCGGCACATTGATCCAGAAGCACCACCGCCATCCCAGATGGTCGGCGAACTCGCCGCCGAGGATGGGCCCGCCGACCGCGGTGAGCCCGAAGATCGCACCCATCGGCGCACCGTACTTGCCGAGGTCCTTGGCGGGCACCACATCCGCCATGGTGGCCTGGGCGAGGATCATCAGCCCGCCGCCGCCCACGCCTTGCAGCGCCCGGAAGGCGATGAACTCCCAGAATCCGGTCGAGACCGCCGCCCCGAAGGAAGCGGCCGTGAATACGGTGATGGCGAACAGGAACAGCTGCCGTCGCCCGAACAGGTCGCCGAATTTCCCGTAGAGGGGCATGACGACGGTGGTGGCCAGCAGGTAGGCGGTGGTGGTCCAGGCCATGTGCGGGACGCCGCCGAGCTGTCCGACAATGGTGGGCATGGCCGCGCCGGTGATCATCTGGTCGAGGCTGGCCAGGAACAGTCCGGCCGAGAGCGCGGCGAAGATGAGCCAGATCCGCCGCTGCGTCATGACCAGGGGCGCGGTATCGGTGGTCGTCATGGTCACCACCGCACCGGGAGGGCGGTGAGGCCGCCGGTGAAGATCTCGTCGCGTTCGGTCAGCGTCGCCGGGTCGACGGCGAGGGTCATGCCGGGGAAGCGGGCGACGAGTTGCCCGAAGGCGACCTGCAATTCGATGCGGGCCAGCGGCGCACCCAGGCAGTAGCGCGGGCCATAGCCGAACAGGAAGTGCGCGGCCTGCTGACGGGTGATGTCGATGTGATCGGGGTCTGTGAACACGGCGGTGTCGTGATTCGCCGAGGCGATACCCAGTAGCACCAGATCGCCTGCGGGAATGGCGGTCTCGCCGATGGTGAGATCATCACGCGCGTAGCGGGGCAGGCTGCTGGCGTCGCAGGCGCGCAGCAGTTCCTCGACGGCCGAGTGCACCAGCGTCGGCCGCTCGTGCAGCAGCCGCCATTGCTGCGGATTCTCCAGCAGCATGCGTGCCCCGACGCCGATCTGCACCGCGGAGGTCTCGTGCCCGGCGAACAGCAGAACCATGGCGTGCGTGGCGATTTCGTCGTCGGTGACATCGTCGACCGCACACAGTCGCGACACCACGTCATCGCCGGGCTCGCGGCGCTTCTCCCCCACCAGGTGCAGGCAGTAGGCGAACAGTTCCCCCACGCCCTGCTCGACCACGGCCCGGTCGGTGACATGGCCGATCGCATCCACCCAGCCGCGGAAGCGATTCCGGTCCGCGTAGGGCACGCCGAGCAGCTCACAGATCACCAGCAGCGGCAACGGCAACGCCAGGTCGGCCTGGAGATCGGCGGGCGAACCCTGCGCCTCGATGGCGTCGAGCAATTCGGTGGTGATCTGCTCCACGCGTGGCCGTAGCGCCCGCATGCGCGCGGCGGTGAAATGCGGAGCCAGCAGCGTCCGCATGCGGGCGTGGTCGGCGAGTTCGGTGTCGAAGTTGCCGATCGGGCCGCCCGAGAAGGCCGATTCGCCCAGCCGCGCAGCGGTTTCCGGGGCCCGATGCGCACGCCCGAGGCGCGGGTCGGTGAACAGCTCACGGACCAGGTGGTAGCCCGTGGTCAGCCAGGCCGGGTCACCGGTCGGGGTGGTGACCCGGGTGACCCCCGAGCCGATTACCCCGGTGACCGGGCAGACGGATTGCGGTGCGGTCGTCATCTCGCCGCCTACCGGGTTCCGGCCGCGGGGGCGTCGAAGATCGGCGTCGGGAGCGTTCCCGGCGAGGAATCTCGCCGCAGCGGCCGGTGGTCGAGGGCAGGGGCGGTCATGGTGATGGGTCCTCGCATGGTCTCAGAAGGGTGTGGTGTTGAAGGGTTTGCGCGCCGCGGTCAGGGCGCGATCGAGCGCACCGGCGGCACCGGGAGTGAGTTCCTCGACCCGCCCGGCACGTTCGAGTTCGCCGATCGTGTGCGCGCCGAAGTAGGCGGTGGTGAGTTCCAGCGGGCCGACGCGCACATCGGGTGCGGCGTCCGTGACCGGCTGCCACGCACCGTCGCGGGTATCGAGCAGATAGGTTCCCGAGCTCAGGCCCCACGGGTCGGCGACCTCGATCACGCCGTGGAAGTCGGCCCGGTACTCCCGGCACGCGATGGCCTTGGGCAGGTTGAGGATCCAGGTCCACAGGCCCTCGTCCACCCCGGTCACGGTGGCGGCCCGGGAGTCTTCGAGCAGCAGCGGGGTGGGGTCGTCGACCGCGGTGTCCATCAGGATCCGGCTGTATTCGCCCTGACCGAGCAGGCAGCGCAACAGGTCCCGGTGGGCGGCCACGGTGAGCGCGCAGAAGTCCTTGACCTGCACCGTGTCCGCGATCAACTCGTAGACCACATACCCGTCGGGGTGCAGGATGACGAACGCGTGCGGGTTCAGGGCGCTGGGCCACCAGGATTCCGCGCGCTCGAGCGCGCCCGGCGTGGCCCGCTGCCAGCGGGTGTAGACGGCGCGCAGTTCGCCCACCGATTCGACGAGCCCCGCCTCCCGCACCGAAGCCGAATCCCACTCCGCCGCCCGCAGTTTCGCGCGGGCGCGGTCGATGCTCAGGTGCCGGGTGTGGGTCGTGACGCCCACGTACGCGTAGCTGCCACCGGGTCCCGGCATGGCGGCCAGCACGTCCGCGCCGGTCTCCAACGCGATGGTCATGAGTTCGGCCTGCACCTTGGCGTAGATGCCGCGCTTCTGGTGCGTGGTCGCCACCATGCCCTGCGCGCACGCCGCGACGCTGAGCTGCGCGCCGCCGGGCACGGTCACGGTGGTGCGAATGATGGCGGCGGTGCCCACCAGGCGGGGCGTGGCCGGTTCGGTCACGTCCTCCACGACGGCGATGTCCTCGAGCCGGAACTGCCGCCGCCAGGCCCGTACGTCGTGGGTCTTCACGCCGCCGAACGCGCGGGCGTAGCGGTCCCGCAGGGCGGGCCAGTCGGTCTCGACGGCCCGGCGGGTGCGGATTCCGTCGATGGTGCGGCTCTGCCAGTCGGCCATGAGTTCGGAAGTCACGGTGTGCCTTTCGGGTCGAGTGCGTGGGCGCGGACACCGACGCGGCCGCCGACGGCGAGGCCCGCGCATGACCGCGTTGCTCGAATCCCCTTCCGCGCCCGAGGTTCCCGAGAATCGGGAGCCGGGGACGTCGTGGCGGCCGGTGCTGTGGACGCTGCCGCCGGTGCTGGTGGTGCTGCTCATCGCCGTGTACCCGATCGTGCGAGTCCTGCTGGAGTCCACCAAGACCAAGGACGGTCGCGGGGGCGGGACCTGGTCCCGGGTGCTGGCCGAGGAATCGTTCCGCAACGCGCTGATGCGGACGGTGACCATCGCGATCAGTTCCACCATCGGTTGCCTGTTGCTCGGGACCTTCGTGGCGATCGTGCTGGCGTTCATCCCGTTTCCGGGGTCGCAGCTGGTGGGGCGGCTCATCGACTCGGTGCTGACGCTGCCGTCTTTCCTTGTGACACTGGCGTTCACGTTCCTCTACGGGACGGCGGGCGCGGTGAACGCGCTGATCAATCAGATCACCGGCGGCACCAAGCCGGTGATCGACTTCCTGAGCACGCCGTGGGGCGTGATCCTCGCCGAGGTCACCTTCTTCACGCCGTTCGTGGTGCGGCCGCTGCTGGCGGCGTTCGCGCAGTTGCCGCGCGAGCAACTGGATGTGGCGTCGAGTCTCGGCGCTTCGCCGTGGCGGGTGCTGACCCAGGTGGTCATGCCGGAGGCGTGGCCGGCGCTGGCGGCGGGCGGCAGCCTCACTCTGCTGTTGACGCTCAACGAGTTCGGCATCGTGCTGTTCACCGGGGCCAAGGGCGTCATCACGCTGCCCGCGCTGATCTACACGCGCGGCATCGTCACCTTCGATCTGCCGGGCGCGGCCGTACTCGCCTCGGTGCAGGTCGTGCTGTCGCTGAGCCTGTATCTCGGATACCGACTGCTGTTCGCGCGCCTGACCCGCGCGCGGAAGGAGAGCTGAACCATGCTGGTGTGGACCAGGCGCGGGCGGGCCGCGGTGCTCGCCGTGTTCGCGATCGTGGTCGCCGTCGTGTTCGTCGCGCCGATCGCGACCGTGGTCGCGGCGGCACTGGCCGGACGGTGGACCGGGCCGCTGCCCTCGCATCTGGGGTTCGCGAACTTCGATCGCGCGCTGTCGGGCGAGGAATCCGCGAGCCTGTCGGTGAGCTTGCAGACCGCGCTGCTGGCGGGACTGTTCTCGCTGGTGCTCGGCACCTGGGCGGCACTGGCGTCGATGGAGGCGCCCGGCTGGCTGCGGCGGCTCACCGACGCGGTCTTCCACGTGCCGGTCGCGGTGCCGTCGGTGGCCATCGGCCTGGGCGTGCTGATCTCCTTCAACGAACGCCCGCTGCTGCTGGGCGGCACCAAATGGATTGTCATCCTGGCCCATACGGTGCTGGTGCTGGCCTATGCGTTCAGCGGCGTGTCCGCCGCGCTGGACCGGCTCGATCCCGGCTACCGGCAGGCCGCCGAATCGCTGGGCGCCGGCCCGGTGCGCGTCCTGACCCGGGTCACCCTGCCGCTGCTGCTGCCCGCGCTCGGCGCGGCAGCCGGCCTGGCCATCGCCCTGTCCATGGGTGAGCTGGGCGCGACCATCATGGTCTACCCCGCCACCTGGAAAACCTTGCCGGTGACCATCTTCGCCGCCACCGACCGCGGCGCCGTCTTCGACGCGGCCGCCAGCACCACCCTGCTGGTCCTCGTCACCCTGCTCGCCCTGGTCATCCTGGGCCGCTTGAAAGGTCGTGCGGCGCTGCGCTGACCTGCGGGTCAGCACGTGTTCGACCGCACCACGCCGCTGACCGCGACATGAGGGGACGCGGTCAGCGGTGTCTTGCGTTTATAGGGAGGCGTGGCGGACAGTAGACCGGTAGGCTCGCCGAGTTGCTGAAGATCGTCTTGTAGTTGGAGTTACCGTTCGGGCGGGGGAAGTTCGATGGTGGTAGTCGCAGGATTGTCCGGCGAGTCGTATGACGTGGACGCCGAACCCTTCTATGCCGCGGGCACCCGCTCCGTGCAGTATCTGTGCCGGGATCCGCGTGGTCAGCAGCGGCTCTACAAGATGTTCCGCACCCCGGCGAACTCGCCCACCGAGATCGAGCGGGCCCGGCAGGTCATGCTCATCGGGCGGCAGACGATCGTGAGCGCCGAGGCCGCGGGCGGGTCCACCGGGCAGCCCGCGGAGGCGATCAACTGGCCGATCGACGTCATCGTGCACGACGGGCTGCTGGCCGGGGTGGTGCTGCCGCTGATCCCGATGGACTATCTGCTGCCCGACGGGCGGCCGCGCACCCTCGACCAGCTGTGGTCGACGCCGAGTCAGACGGCCTCGTATTTCCGTGCGGGACTGGCGGTCCGGCTCTGCGACATCGTGCGGGTGCTCGAGGAACGGCAGCTCGTGCACGGCGATCTCTCGCCCAAGAACGTGCTCTCCCACGCGTCCGCGCCGCTGGCGTACATCATCGACACCGCCGGGCTGACTCCGGTCGACGCCGCCTACGACCGGTACAAGGATCGCTACGACCTGGCGACATTGATCTACCGCGTCCTGTTCCTCGACGCGGGCACGGCCGCGCCCGGCATGCCGTGGCAGCCGGGGGCCGGGTTCCCGGCGGACCTCGATCCGCGGTTGCGCGCGCTGTTCGATCGGGCCTTCGGCAACGGCGGATTCGGGCCGGACGCCCGGCCGTCGGCGGCCGAATGGGACGACACACTGCGCGCCACCTATCTGACTCCCGACGGCACCAACTATGTGCCGGAGACGCTCGCGGTGCTCGACCGCCACACCGGGCGGCTGCCGCTGGGCGGGCAGTCCAGTGCGCCCGCCATGCCGACCGTGGCCCTGACC